>JBAWHI010000357.1:0-10618 GCA_049593675.1 Nocardioides sp. | reverse complement strand
GGCGGCCTCGAACGCCAAGCTCACCCCGGCCGCGCCGGGCTGGGCGCAGGTCGAGGGCTCGCGGGTCCTCGAGGACCTGTTCAGCGCGATCGCCCAGGGCAAGGACGTCAACGAGCTCGCCGCCGAGGCCGACGAGCAGATGAACTCCCAGCTCAACGGCTGACCCGCACCACCAGCGACACCCACCACGGCCGGGGCGGCTCCTACCGCCGCCCCGGCTGTGCCATGCCCACCCTGATGTCTCGACCGGCCCGACCAGCGCCGGAAGGAGGACCCGCATGAGCGACCAGACACTCGGCCGAGCGCCCCGCGCGCGGCGTTCCCCGCTCCCCTACCTGCTCCTGATCCCGGCCTTCCTGGCCCTGCTCGTCGCCCTGGGCTACCCCCTGGTGCGCCAGGTCGTGCTCTCCTTCCAGGAGTTCGGCCTCGCCCAGCAGTTCGGGCGGCCGCCGGAGTGGCTCGGTCTGGAGAACTACCGGGAGCTGGTGACCGACCCGTACCTGTGGCGGGTCACCGTGCGGTCCCTGCTCTTCTGCCTCGTCAACGCCGCCGCCACCATGGTGATCGGGGTCGGCCTCGCGCTCCTGATGCGCCACATGGCCAAGGGCGTGCGGATCCTCCTGCAGACCGGCCTCCTGCTGGCCTGGGCGATGCCCGTCGTCGCCTCGCTGACGGTGTGGCAGTGGCTCTTCGACACCCAGTACGGCGTGATCAACCACGTGCTCACGATGGTCGGCCTCGACTACGAGGGCCACTCCTGGCTGCTCGAGCCGCTCTCCTTCTTCTTCGTCGCGACCGTGATCGTCGTCTGGATGAGCGTCCCGTTCGTGGCCTTCACCGTGTACGCCGCGCTGACCCAGGTCTCGGAGGAGCTGGAGGAGTCGGCCGAGATGGACGGCGCCGGCGCGCCCCAGCGGCTGCGCTACATCGTCTTCCCCGCGATCCGCCCGGTGCTGCTCGTGGTCGGCCTGCTCCAGATCATCTGGGACCTGCGGGTGTTCTCCCAGATCTACATCCTCCAGCAGGCCGGCGGGAGCACCCGTGACACGAACCTGCTGGGCACCTACATCTACCGGCTCGGGATCGGCGGCGGCCAGTTCGGCATGGCCGCCGCGGTCGCGATGTTCATGCTCGTGCTGACCGTGGTGCTCACCGCGCCGTACGTCCGCTCCATGCTCAAGCAGGAAGGTCAGAGCTGATGGCTCGCGCCCCCCGCCGCTCCCTGCGGATCACCGCCAACGTGCTCGGCGTCGTGGCCTTCCTGGTCGCCGTGTTCCCGGTCTACTGGATGGTCAACAGCTCCTTCCTCCCGCGCAACAAGATCCGCAGTCCCGAGCCCACCTGGCTGCCGTTCGGCGGGGACCTGAACAACTACCGCACCGTCTTCGAGGGCGATCAGTTCCTCAACGCGATGAAGATGAGCCTGATGGTCACCGTGCTGACGGTCTTCGTGGCGCTGCTCTTCGCGTTCGTCGCCGCCGTCGCCGTCTCCCGCTTCCGCTTCCGCGGCCGGATGTCGTTCATCGTCACCCTGCTGGTGATCCAGATGATCCCGGTCGAGGGGCTCTTCATCTCCCAGTACAAGATGCTCGAGACGATGGACCTGCTCAACACCGTCGCGGGCCTCACCCTCGTGTACGTCGCGATGGTGCTGCCCTTCACGATCTGGACCCTGCGCGGCTTCGTGTCGGGCGTGCCGTACGAGCTGGAGGAGGCCGCGATGATGGACGGCTGCTCGCGCACCCAGGCGTTCTTCCGGATCACCTTCCCGCTGCTCGCCCCGGGCCTGGTCGCGACCGGTGTCTTCGGGTTCATCCAGGCCTGGAACGAGTTCACCCTCGCCCTCGTCGTGATGACCCGCGAGGAGCAGCGCACCCTGCCGCTGTGGCTGACCACGTTCACCGACGTCAACCGCGGCACCGACTGGGGCGGCATCATGGCCGGCTCCACCCTGATCGCGATCCCGGTCATCGTCTTCTTCCTCATCGTCCAGGGCCGGATGGTCTCGGGCCTCACCGCAGGCGGGGTGAAGGGATGAGCGCCACCTCGACGGGGGGCGCCGCCGACCTGGACCGGCTGGCGCTCCGGGTGCTGCTGCCGGCCTTCCCCGGCACCACGCTGCCCGACGACTGGGCCGAGCTGTTCGCCCAGGGCCTCGGCGGGGTCTGCCTCTTCGGCTCCAACACCGCCGACGGGCCCGAGGCCGTGGCCGCGCTGACCCACTCCATCCGCGCGGTGTCCCCGGACGCCGTGGTCGCGGTCGACGAGGAGGGTGGCGACGTCACCCGACTGCACGCGCTGACCGGGAGCCCGGTCCTCGGACCGGCCGCCCTCGGCGCCGTCGACGACCTCGCCCTGACCCGCGCCGCCGGGCACCGGGTGGGCACCGAGCTGGCCGCCGTCGGCATCGACCTCGACCTCGGGCCCGTCGCCGACGTCAACACCAACCCCGACAACCCGGTGATCGGCACCCGCAGCTTCGGCACGGACCCCGCGCGGGTCGCCGAGCACGTCGTCGCCTGGGTCGAGGGGCTCCAGGCCGCGGGCGTCGCCGCCTGCGCCAAGCACTTCCCCGGCCACGGCGACACCGCGCAGGACAGCCACCTCGAGCTGCCGACCGTGGACGCCCCGCTCCCGGTCCTGCAGGCCCGCGAGCTGGTGCCGTTCGCGGCCTCCGCCCGGGCCGGGATCGCCTCGGTGATGACCTCGCACATCGTCGTACCCGCCCTCGACCCGGCGCTCCCAGCGACCTTGAGCGCGCCGGTGCTCGGGCTGCTGCGCGAGCAGCTCGGCGACGACGGGGTGATCGTCACCGACGCCCTCGACATGGCCGGCGCGTCCGCCGGCCGCGGCATCGCGGAGGCCGCGATCCTCGCCCTCGCCGCCGGCGCCGACCTGCTCTGCATCGGCGCGGACAAGGACGCGACGCTGGTCCGCGAGATCCAGGCCGCGGTCGTCGCGGCGGTCCGGGACGGCCGGCTCTCCGAGGCACGACTGCGCGACGCCGTCGACCGGATCGCACGGATGTCTCGAGGCGGCGGCGTCGCCGCTGCCGTCGACGACGACGCGCAGCTCGCCGGTGCCCGACGGGCGCTCAGCGTCGAGGGCGAGCTCCCCGACCTGAGCGGCGCGGAGATCGTGAGCGTCGCGACCGCGGCGAACATCGCGATCGGCGAGGTCCCGTGGGGCCTGCGACCCGACCGGGTGATCGCGCCCGGCGACCCCGTCGCCGGCGATCGGCCGGTCGTGCTGCAGGTGCGCGACGCGCACCGGCGTCCGGACCTCGTGGTCACCGGAGCAGCCGTCGTGGTCGAGTGGGGGTGGCCGGGGCCGCACGACGGCGCCCGGCCGAGGATCTGCACCCGCGGCTACTCCCGTCCCGGGGCCGTCGCGGTGGACGAGCTGCTGAGGAAGGCTGGGTGGGACCGGTGAGCCCGACGTCGGACATCGGGTTGAGCATGGGGCTCGACATCGGAGCGACCAAGACCCTCGGGGTCGTCATCGACGACGCCGGCAGGATCCTCGCCGAGGTGCGCGAGGCGACCGAGCCCGGCACCGCCGGGGTGATCGGTACGGCGGCGCGCGTGGTCGAGGCCCTGCGCGCCGCGACCGGTGAGCCGCTGACCGGCCCGGTCGGCGTCGGCATCCCCGGGCTGGTCGACCACGAGCAGGGCGCGGTGAAGCACGCCGTGAACCTCCGCCTCGACGGAGACTGGTTCGCCCTCGGCGAGCGGCTCGGCGAACGGCTCGGCGTGAGCGTGGTCGTCGAGAACGACGTCAACGCCGCCACCCTTGGCGCGGTCGAGATGAGCGGCGAGGACGACCTCGTCTACCTCAGCATCGGCACCGGCCTGGCCGCCGGCCTCGTCCTCGAGGGTCGGCTGCGCCGCGGCGACCACGGGGCGGCCGGCGAGGTCGGACACATCCCGGTCGACCCCGGCGGTGTGCTGTGCGAGTGCGGTCAGCGGGGCTGCCTGGAGACGATCGCCTCCGGGTCGGCGCTCGCGGCCGCGTGGCCCGCCACCGGCGAGGCGCCTCCTGCCCAGTCCCTGTTCGCCGCAGCTCAGTCGGGCGACCCGAAGGCGATCGAGGTGCGCGACGAGTTCGCCTCCGGGATCGCCTCGGCCATCCGGGTCCTCGCCCTGGCCGTCGACCCCCGCACGGTGGTGCTCGGTGGCGGTGTCGCCCAGCTCGGCGAGCAGCTGCGCGCCGTCGTGGCCGCCTCGTTGCTCGCGCAGGCCGAGGCCTCGCCGTTCCTGGCCTCCCTGGATCTCGCGGGCCGCCTGCGCGTCGTTCCGTCGGACTACCCCGTGGCTGCGGTCGGCGCAGCCCTGCTGGGTCGGTGAGCGCGGTGACCACCGTGTCGGGCCTGGTCGACGTCCAGGTCAACGGCGCAGCCGGGATCGACCTCACCGCCGAGCCGCACCGGCTCTGGGAGGTCGCAGCCGCGCTCCCGGCGTACGGCGTCGTCGCGTTCGTGCCGACCGTGATCACCTCGGACCCGGCGGCGCGGCGGCAGGCGCTCGAGACCCTCGCCGGCGGACCTCCCGCGGGCTGGGCGGGTGCGGAGCCGCTCGGGCTGCACTTCGAGGGCCCGATGATCGCGCCGACCCGCAAGGGGGCGCACCCCGAGCACTGGCTCCGGACGCCGACCCTCGAGCTCGTCGACGGCTGGTCTCGTGAGGCCGGCGTCGTCATGGTGACGATCGCGCCCGAGCTGCCCGGTGCCCTGGACGTCATCGAGCGCCTGGTCGATCGGGGAGTGGTCGTCTCGATCGGGCACACCGCCGCGGACACCGCCGCGGTGGCCGCCGCCGTCGAGGCCGGCGCCCGGTGCCTCACCCACCTCGGCAACGCGATGGCGCCGCTGCTGGCACGCGAGCCCGGCCCGGTCGGCGTCGCACTCGGCGGTCCGTCGGGATCCGGCCTGGTCGCGGGCGTCATCGTCGACGGCCACCACCTCGACCCGCACTTCGTGCGGACCGCCTGGCGCGCGCTGGGCCCCGAGCGCTTCCTCTCGGTCTCCGACACCACCGCCGCGCTCGGCCTCCCCGACGGTGCCACCCGGCTCGGCGACCAGGACGTCGTCGTCTCCCAGGGCACCGTCCGGCTCGCCGACGGCACCCTCGCCGGCTCGGCCGCCTCGCTGCTCGACTGCCTGCGCACCCTCGTCGCCCAGACCGGCTGCACCCTCGCGGACGCGGTCGCCACCGCGACCACCACCCCGCTCACCCTGCTCGGCCTGCCTGCGCGCGAGGAGCGGATCGAGCTCACCGACGACATGGAGCTGATCTGATGGAGGTCGTGATCGGGCCGTCCGCGGCCGTCCTGGCAGCCGACGCGATCGAGGCGCTGGTCCGCGCGCAGCCGGCCGTGGTGCTCGGGCTGGCGACCGGGTCCAGCCCGCTGCCGGCGTACCAGGAGCTGATCCGGCGCCATCGGGCCGGAACCGGTCCGTCGTACGCCGAGGTCCGCTGCTTCCTGCTCGACGAGTACGTCGGGCTGCCCCCCGGCCACCGCGAGACCTACCGCGAGACGATCTTCCGCGAGCTCACCGACGCGCTCGGCATCGACCGTGACCGGGTGGCGAGCCCGGACCCCTCCGACGCCGAGCACGCCGGGCGACGCTACGAGGAGGCCATCGCTGCGGCGGGCGGGGTCGATCTGCAGGTGCTCGGCATCGGCGGCGACGGCCACCTCGCGTTCAACGAGCCGGGCTCCTCGCTGGCGTCGTCGACGCGGATCAAGACGCTGACCGATCGCACCCGGCAGGACAACGCCCGCTTCTTCGGCTCGGTCGACGACGTCCCGCACCACGTGCTGACCCAGGGCCTCGGCACCATCCTCCGCGCGCGGCACCTGGTGCTGCTCGCCTCCGGCGCGGGCAAGGCGGACGCCGTTGCGGCGGCCGTCGAGGGCCCGCTCTCGGCGTCCTGTCCGGCGTCGGTGCTGCAGCTCCACCCGCACGCGAGCGTGCTGCTCGACGAGGAGGCGGCGGCCGGCCTCGCGCGGGCGTCGTACTACCGAGAGGTGTATGCCGCGAAGCCGGCCTGGCAGGGGCTCTAGTGCTCGCCCCCGGCCGTGCCGCTAGTCCGAGGCGCCCTGGACGTAGAACATCCGCTTGTTGACGAACTCGTCCATGCCCAGCGGTCCGAGCTCGCGCCCGAAGCCGCTGCGCTTCACGCCACCGAACGGGATCTCCGCGCCCTCGCCGGCCGGTGTGTTGACGTTGGCCATCCCGACGTCCAGCTGGGCGGCGATCCGCGCGGCCCGCTCCTCGTCGGTGCTGAAGACCGCACCGCCGAGGCCGTACGCCGTGTCGTTGGCCAGCCGCAGGGCCTCCTCGTCCGAGGACACCGCGTAGACGACGGCGACCGGGCCGAAGAGCTCCTCGCGGTAGGCCCGCATCTCCGGGGTGACGCCGGTCAGCACCGCAGGTGAGTAGTAGGCGCCGGGACCGTCGCCCGCGACGCCGCCGGCGTGCAGCTCGGCGCCGTGCTCCACGGCGTCGTCCACGACCTCCTTGAGCCGGTCGAGGGCGGTCCGCGACGACAGCGGCGAGTAGTCGCCCGGCTGCAGACCGCTCGCGATCTCGGTGAGCTTGGCGACGAACGACTGGTAGATGTCGTCCATCACGATCATCCGCTTGTTGGAGTTGCACGCCTGGCCGGTGTTGTAGATCCGGGTCTCCCAGGCCTGGGTGGCGGCCGCGTCGACGTCGTCGGTGTCCAGCACGACGTACGGGTCGGAGCCACCGAGCTCGAGGACGCACTTCTTCAGGTGCTGACCCGCGAGCGACGCGATCCGGGAGCCCGCACGCTCCGACCCGGTCAGGGACACGCCCTGCACCCGGGGGTCGGCGATGACGTCCTCGATCTGGGCGAAGGTGGCGAAGACGTTCTGGTAGACGCCCGCCGGCACACCGGCATCGTCGAAGATCCGCTGGATGGCCTCGGCACAGCGCGGCACCGACTCGGCGTGCTTGAGCAGCATGGTGTTGCCGAGGACCATGTTGGGCGCGGCGAAGCGGGCCACCTGGTAGTACGGGAAGTTCCAGGGCATCACCCCGAGCAGCAGCCCGATCGGCCGCTTCTGCACCATCGCCCTGCCGCCCGACAGCGAGGTGATCGGCTGGTCGGCGGCGAGGGCGGGCCCGTGCTCGGCGTAGTAGCCGAAGATGGCCTGGCAGAACTCGACCTCCTCGACCGCCTCGCCCAGCGGCTTGCCCATCTCCTCGACGGCGATCCGGGCGAGCTCATCGGTCCGCTCCGCGAACAGGTCGCCGACCCGCTTGGCCAACTCGGCCCGCTCCTCGAGGCTCTGGGAGCGCCAGGTCGCGAAGGCCCCGTCGCCGGCGGCCAGGGCCGCGTCGATCGCGGCGTCGGTGGCGAAGTCGAAGGTGGCCGTGACCTCGCCGGTGGCGGGGTTCGTCGAGGCGTAGGGGGGCTGGGCTGCGGTCTCGGTCATGGGTCTCGTGTCCTCTCGAGGGGGTCTTGCTCGCAGCCTAGGGCGCCTACTGTGAGGGGATGGACGAGATCGGAGGCGAGCCCCCGCTGGCGGGCACCGAGGTGGAGGCGCTGATCGGCTCGCTCAACCGGATGCGCGGCTACCTGCTGTGGAAGTGCGGCGGGCTCGATGCCGCCGGCATCCGGGCAACGCTCGGGCCGTCCACCCTGACGCTCGGCGGGCTGCTCAAGCACCTGGCCGTGGTCGAGGCGATCACGTTCTCCTGGAAGCTGCACGGGCGGGCGCCGTTCGCGCCGTTCGACGCCGCCGACTGGGACGACGCGGACTGGCACCTGCGCGTCGAGGACGACGACACCCCGGACTCCCTCGAGACCCTGTTCCGGGAGTCCGTCGCGAGGGGCCAGGAGCTCGTCGCCGAGGCGGTCGCCGCCGGCGGGCTCGGCGGCGAGGCCGACGTCAGCGACGACGACGGCAACCACGCCAACCTGCGGCGGCTCGTCCTCGACATGATCGAGGAGTACGGCCGGCACGTCGGCCAGGCCGACCTGATCCGGGAGTCCGTGGACGGCCTGGTCGGTGAGGACCCGCCGGGGGAGCGTCCGGCGAGCTACAGCTAGCTGGCACCCAGCCGGCCAGCCGGCCCGGCGCCGAGGTGTCGACGCCGGGTCGGCCGTGGGCCTCGATCAGAGGTCGAACGGGCGCAGCACGTTCTTGACGGCGTGCCCGATCTGCTTGTTGCCCTTGTTGATGTCGAAGGCGACGATGCGCGCGTTGCGGTCGTCGGGGTCCGCGTCGATGAGCTTGACCTTCTTGCCCTTCACCTCGACCGTGACCGACCCGCCCTGGGCGGTGCCCAGCTCGGCGCCGTCGGCCCCGAGGGCCTGCTTCTTGGTGATCGTGGCGCCCGGGACCACGTGGTAGAGCAGCACGGTCTCGATGGCGTCGACCCCGGCCGCCGCGGCCAGCTTGTTGAAGGTGGCCTTCTCCGATTTCGGCTTCGAGCCGGTGAGGTCCTTCACCAGCACCCGGAAGGCGCGGTCGGTCGGGAGGAAGGCGGTGAGCCGCTTCTTGCCCTGGGTCAGGACCTTGACCGCGCTGTCCGGCTTCTCCTTCAGCACGGCGACGACCGCCTTCTCGAGGACGTCGAAGTCCCCCGGGTTCTTGTCGAAGCGGTTGCCGTCCGCCGCCAGCACCTTGGCGAGGCTCCTGTTGCCCTCGTGAGGCTTGCTCGCGCCGGCGGGCGCGACCATGGCGGAGCTGACCAGGGCTGCCGAGAGGACGGCCGAGGCGGCGAGGACGGAGGCGTTCTTGATCTGCATGGTGGTGCCTTTCTGAGGGGTGGTGGATGGAACGGGGTGGATCGGTCTGGTGGGTCAGGAGGTCGTCGCGGTCGCGCGGTCGTAGCTGCCGCGCAGCACCGAGGTGACCGAGTGGCCGGGGTCGCCGTCGTCGTCCTCGAGGCTGACGTCGACGGCGCTGTACTCCGCGATCAGGGCGTCGTCGAGCTCGAAGGCTCCGGTGCCGCCGGGCCCGATCTGGCCGAGCGGGAGCATCTTGTCGGTCTCGGGGTCCAGCAGCCAGGCGTAGTAGTAGCGACCGTCGCCGGCGACGGGCAGGTCGGGCGCCTGGATGGTCAGCTCGGTCAGGTGGTCGCCCCGTGCAGCCATCTGGACCCGGCCGATCGCAGCTCCGGCCGCTGCTTCGTCCACGGGTGCGAGGTCCGCGCTCGCGTAGGACGCTGGCGGCGACGACGCGTCGGTGGACCCGTCGAGCAGGCTCATGGCGACGCCGGCCGCTCCGAGTCCGACGACCATCACGGCCGCTGCCACCAGCAGCAGCCGGGGGCGCACCACCCCCCGACGCCGCAGCGGCGGCAGGTCGTCGACGGGCGCCGTGGGCTCGGCCCTGGCCCCGGAGAGGGTCCGGTGCGCTCGCATCAGCAGGGCGTTGCCGACGGCCAGGTCGGCCAGCTCGGCGCGACACGGGTCGCATCCCTGCAGATGATGGCCGGCCTCGGTGGCGGCGGCGTTGCTGAGCTCGCCGCGCAGCAGCGTCAACAGCTCCGGATGGTTCATGACGTTCCCCCGTCGTGAATGGCGGTCAGCAGCATCGCCAGTCGTTTGGTCCCTCGTGCGGCGCGCGCCTTCACGGTCCCGATCGGCGCCTGGAGCCGCGCGGCGATCTCGCGCTGGGTGAGGTCGCCGAAGTAGGCGAGCTCCAGGACCTCGCGCTCGTGGTCCGGCAGCCCGACGAGAGCGGCGCGCACCTCGGCCGCGTCGGCGTACCGCTCAGCGGTCTCCCGCCCGTCCTCGCCGACCAGGCCGCGGGCGGCCTCGACGTCGACGACCCGGTGCCGGCGCGTCCGCAGCGAGTCGACGGCGCGGCGGTGGGCGATCGTGAACAACCAGCCGGCGAACCGCTGGTCCGGGTCGTAGCGGTCGGCATGGCGCCAGACATCGAGGAACGTGCGCTGCAGCACGTCCTCGGCCTCGTCCGGACCGACGTAGCGGCGCAGGTAGGCCAGCAGGCTCGGGCCGTAGGTGCGGTAGGCATCCTCCAGCGCCGACTCGTCGCGACGAGCCAGTCGCAGACCCAGCGCCGGACTTGTGCTCACGGGGGTTATTCGTGGCCGGTCGCCGCAGCGGTTGCCGAGTCATTGAAATTTCTCAGACTTTGCTTTGTGGGAGGGGTCTCGGGGGCGGTCGCGACCGCCGAGACACCCCAGATGGCCCCTGCTGGCCCGGCTGAGGGGCCGATTCAGGTGTCTCGACGCCGACCCCGACGCCGACCCCGACGCCGACCCCAGGCCGAGGTCAGCCGAGCGCCACCGTCAGCGCCAGCACGGTCTCGGGGTCGTCGAGCCGGTCGCCGTACAGCTCGCGGAGCTGGCCCATCCGGTAGCGCACCGTCTGGGGGTGCACGAACAGGGCGTTCGCGACCTCCTCGCGCCGGCCCTGGTGCAGCAGCCAGGCCCGCAGGGTGTCGGCGAGCTTGTCGGCGGTGCTGGGCCGCAGCTCGGCGAGCGGCGCGAGCAGCTGTGCTCGCAGGTCGGTGCGAGCCGAGGCGTCGGCGCCGAGCACCAGCGCCACGAGGTGCGCCTCGGTGTCGGTGTCCAGGCCGGCCGCGCGGGCGCGCAGGGTCCGGTCGTACG
>JBAWHI010000356.1:0-24175 GCA_049593675.1 Nocardioides sp. | reverse complement strand
GCCGTGTCGCGCGGCGGCGGGGCGGCTCGCACCGCGCACCGCGACCTCGACGCGGTCTGCGCGCTGTTCGAGGAGGCGGCCCGGGTCGAGGAGCGGCGCGGCCACACCGGGCTCGAGTCGTTCCTGGCGACGCTGGTCGCTCAGCAGATCCCCGGCGACACCCTCGCCGAGCAGGGCATCCGCGGCGACGCCGTACGCCTGCTCACGGCCCATCGCTCCAAGGGCCTCGAGTGGCGTCTGGTGGTGGTCGCCCATGTCCAGGAGGACGCCTGGCCGGACCTGAGGCGCCGGGCGACGCTGCTGCAGGCGGACCGGATCGGCACCGACGGGCTGGTGCCGCCCACCTCCGTGCGCGAGCTGCTCGCCGACGAGCGGCGACTCTTCTACGTCGCGTGCACCCGGGCGCGCGAGCGGCTGGTCGTCACCGCGGTCGCGTCGACCGATCAGGACGGCGAGCAGGCCTCGCGCTTCCTCGACGAGCTGATGCCCCGGGTCGAGCACCACCAGGGTCGCCCGCGGCGGCCGCTGTCACTGGCCGGGCTGGTGGCCGAGCTGCGGCGAACGGTCGCCGACGACCGATGCTCCGAGCCGCTGCGCCGCGCGGCTGCCCACCGGCTGGCCCGCTTGACGACCGAGCACCGCTCCGGCAACGCCTGGGTCCCGGCCGCCGACCCGGCCAGCTGGTGGGGCACCCGCTCGTTCACCGAGGCCCGCGACCCGCTCCGTGACCCCGAGCGGCCGGTCGTGCTCAGCGCGAGCGCCCTCACCAATCTCACGCAGTGCCCGGCCAAGTGGTTCCTCGAGGCGGAGGCCGGCGGCGCCCGGGCGGCGACGCAGTCCCAGGGCTTCGGCAACGTCGTGCACGCGCTGGCCGAGCGGCTCAGCGCCCCCGACGCCGCGGACGCACCGGCCGAGCAGGTCGTCGAGGAGCTGATGGGCCACGTCGACGAGGTTTGGGAGCAGGTGCCGTTCCGGACGCCGTGGTCGGGCGGCCGCGAGCGGGAGGAGGTCCGGCTCGCCCTGACCCGGTTCCTCGCCCACCACCGGCGCGCCGACGCCCGCACCGTCGTCGGCACCGAGCGTCGGATCAGCGCCGAGGTGACCCTGCCGGACGGTCAGGTCGTCGCGCTCCACGGCTACGCCGACCGGCTCGAGCTCGACGAGGACGGACGCGTGGTCGTGGTCGATCTCAAGACCAGCAAGTACACCCCGAGCGGCGAGGACGTGGCCGTCCACCCCCAGCTCGGGCTCTACCAGCTGGCGGTGGAGCACGGCGCCCTCGGCGGCGACCTCGCGGTCGCGCCACCGGGCGGTGCGGAGCTCTGGCAGCTGCGGCACGAGGCCTACCGCAAGCTCAAGGTGCAGCGCCAGGAGCCGCAGGAGCCAGACGAGTCCGGACACCGGCCGATCGAGGTGCAGCTGATGACGGCCGCGCGCGCCGTGCGCGAGGAGACGTTCCCCGCCCGGCCGGGCGGGCACTGCGACCACTGCGAGTTCCACGCCCTGTGCCCGACCAAGACCTCCGGGACGGTGCTGTCGTGAGGATCGAGAGCCCGGCCGAACTGCAGGCCGTGATGGGCACCGCCTACGCCCTCAGCCCCCAGCAGTGGGTGGCGGTCTCCGCGCCGCTGGAGCCGGCCGTGGTGATCGCCGGCGCGGGCTCCGGCAAGACCTCGTTGATGGCGGCTCGGGTCGTCTACCTCGTGGCCACGGGGCAGGTGACGCCCGACCAGGTGCTCGGCCTGACCTTCACCACGAAGGCCGCGAGCGAGCTGGCCCACAGGATCCGGGAGGCCCTCGACCAGGCCGGCCATGGCCGGGGGAGCGGGCCGCTGCCGGCCCCGGGGGAGGACGCCGACGAGGTGCTCGAGCCGATGGTCGCGACCTACAACGCCTACGCCTCCAGCCTGCTCGCCGAGCACGGGCTCCGGATCGGCCACGAGCCCGACACCCGGGTGATGGCCGATGCCTCGCGCTACCAGCTCGCTGCGCGCGTCATCGACCGGCACACCCGGCCCGTCCGGCTGCTCTCCGACAGCCCGAAGCACGTCATCGACTACATCCTCAAGCTCGAGGGCACCCTGAGCGAGCACCTGCGCACGCCGGCGGAGCTGCGAGCCTTCGACGCGGTCGAGCTGGCCAGGTTCCGTGCCGAGCTCGCCGACGGGCCGCGCAGCACGCTCGACAAGGTGGAGAGCGCCTTCGCCCGGCGTGGGGAGGCGCTCGCCCTGGTCGAGGACTACCGCTCCTACAAGGCGGCCCTGGGCCTGATGGACTTCTCCGACCAGATCGCGCTCGCGGCCCGGCTCGCCGACGAGCACGCGGCCGTCGGTGAGCTGGAGCGCGCGAAGTACCGCATCGTGCTGCTCGACGAGTACCAGGACACCTCGGTCGGGCAGGCGCTGATGCTGAGCAGACTCTTCGGCGGGGGCCACCCCGTGACGGCGGTCGGCGACCCCAACCAGGCCATCTACGGCTGGCGGGGCGCGTCGGTCTCCAACATCCTGCGCTTCGGAGAGGACTTCCCGAGGGCCGACGGCGGCGAGGTCGCGACCTACCCGCTGACCGTCAACCGGCGCTCCGACGCGCGCATCCTCGACGTCGCCAACCAGCTCGCGCAGCCACTGCACCGGCAGTTCCCCCAGGTCGCACCCCTGGAGCCCGGCACCGACGAGGTGGGGGAGGTGCAGGCGATCGTCCACGAGGCCTACGCCGGTGAGCTGGCCTGGCTCGCACGGGAGGTCCCTGCCGCCCGGGGCGCGATGGCGGAGCCGTGCTGGCGCGAGATCGGCGTGCTGGTGCGCGACAACGCCCACGCCGCGGACGTCTTCGACGCTCTCACGGCCGCCGAGATCCCGGTCGAGATCGTCGGCGTCAACGGCCTGCTCCGCCTTCCCGAGGTGGCCGAGGTGCTCGCGACCCTCACCCTGCTCGACGACCTGACCGCGAACGCCGAGCTCCTGACGCTGCTCACCGGCCCGCGCTGGGCGATCGGCCAGCGCGACCTGGCGCTGCTCGGGCGGCGCGCCCAGGAGCTGGCCGGCGCTCCGGCCCGGCGTGCCGATCCCGGAGCCGAACCGGTGTCGGTCGCCGAGGAGCTCACCCGTGCCGTCGCCGGTGCCGACCCGACCGAGGTCGCGGCCCTCTGCGACGCACTCGACGACCCGGGCGACCTGCCCTACTCCCGAGCAGCGACCGAGCGCTTCGCGCTGCTCTCCGCCGAGCTGCGGATGCTGCGTGCCCATGCGGGGGAACCCTTGCTCGAGCTGGTCCGCCGGATCATCGACGCCTGCGGCATCGACGTCGAGCTCGCGTCCTCGGTGAGCGAGGCGGCGCGCGCCCGGCGCGAGAACCTCGACCTGTTCGTGAAGGCGGTCGCGGAGTTCCAGGCGATCGACGGCACCGTCACCCTTCCCTCGCTGCTGGCGTGGCTCGAGGCCGAGGACGATCTCGGCAACGGTCTCGACGCCGCCACGCCCAGTGAGGCCGACTCGGTCAAGCTGCTGACGGTCCACCGGGCGAAGGGCCTGGAGTGGGACGTCGTCTTCCTGGTCGGTGCCTGCGCCGAGAAGTTCCCCAACACCCGCAGCCGCGGCCTCTGGCCGACGCGGGTCGAGCTGCTGCCCTCGCCGCTGCGCGGCGACGCGCGCGACCTGCCGGCGCTGCGCAGTCGCGACAAGGCCGGGTTCGCGCAGTTCCAGGAGGAGACGAAGGCCCACGAGGCCACCGAGGAGCTCCGGCTCGGCTACGTCGCCTTCACCCGGGCCCGGCACCGGCTGGTGGTCTCCTCCTACGTCTGGAACGAGGAGCGCAAGACACCGCTCGGCCCCTCGCCCTACCAGGTCGCGGTGCGCGACGCGATCGTCGCCTGGGGCGACCAGCCGCTGGCCTGGCTCGACCGCCCTGAGCGGGGCACCCCCAACCCCCTGCGGTCAGGGGTCAAGGAGCTCCCCTGGCCGGTCACCGAGCAGACCGCCGAGGCGCTGCGCCGGATCGCAGCGGCCGAGCTGGTGCGCGAGGCGCTCGAGACCGCAGCGGCCACGGCCGACCGGCCGGCCGGGAGCGGTTCCGACCCCGGGGCAGAGCCGGCGATGGACCCGGCGATGGACCTGGGGATGGATCTGGTCGACCTGTCCCGGGTCGAGGAGTGGGACGCCGAGCTCGACCGGCTGCTCGAGGAGGCGCGCCGCGAGCGCGCCACCCGGGTCGGGGTGCCGCTGCCGTCCAGCCTGTCGGCGACCGCGCTCGCCCGGCTCCGCGACGACCCGGACGGGTTCGCCGACGAGCTGGTGCGCCCGATGCCGCGGCCACCGTCGGCGGCCGCAAAGTTCGGGACCCTGTTCCACGCCTGGGTCGAGGCGCGCTTCGGCCAGCAGCCGCTGCTCGACCCCGGCGACCTGCCCGGCCGAGCCGACCCCGGGATCGACGACGAGTCGGAGCTGCACTCCCTTGAGGAGGCGTTCGTCGCGGGCCCGTTCGGCGACCGGGTGCCGCTCCAGGTCGAGGCGCCGTTCGCGCTGGTGCTGGGAGCGGGAGAGAGCCGCCAGGTGGTGCGCGGCCGGATGGACGCGGTCTACGCGGAGGAGGACGGGTCCGTCCTGATCGTGGACTGGAAGACCAACCGGGCTGCCACCGCCGATCCGCTCCAGCTGGCGATCTACCGGATCGCCTGGGCCGAGCTGCACGAGCTTCCGCTGGAGCAGGTGCGGGCCGCCTTCTTCTACGTCCGCACCGGCGAGCTGGTCGAGGCCGAGAACCTGCCGGATCGAGGCGATCTCGAGGAACTGCTGGATCTCCGCTGATCTGTCGCGCCCGGTGTGCCCCTGCTGGCACGATAGAGGCGTCCCGCTACTCATCACTCCACCAGGAGATCCTGTGATCAAGAAGCTCGTCGTCGTCCTCGTCCTCGCTGCGGTCGGTGCGCTGGTCGCCAAGAAGGTCATGGACCAGTGATCGCGAGCGGTGAGCTGGCGGTCTGACCGGTAGCCCGGACCGACGTCAGCTCACCGCTGCACGGGTCGCTGATGCGCCCACCCTGCCGCCCTGTCTGCGGGTCGGCATCTTGTCCTCGCCGGCCAGGATCGCTGCGGAGGCACCCGCCGCGTGGACCCCTCGATCGCGTCTGCCCTAGCCTCGAGCGGTGAGCTTCCCGCACGAGCGCCTGGCCGCGAACCCCCACGACCGGATCGCGGCCCAGCGGGCCGACGACGCCTGGTTGGAGCAGCGGTGGGCCGACCCCGAGACCCGGGTGCTGGTCGTGTCCGGCACCCGGATCCGGCCGCGAGACGGACGGATCGACTGGGTCACGCCCGCCGAGGCTCCGGACGGACTGCGGGTCCTGCTCGGGGAGCAGGACGGACGAGCCTGGTTCGCGGTGATCGTCGACGCCGAGGTCTCGAAGGCGGCTCGACCGGGGGAGTGGTCGCCGCTGCGCGGGCTGCTGCCCCACCTCGCCGACGACTCCCTGGCGAGCGCCCCGCTCGTGTTCCATGCGCTCGGTCTCGCGGAGTGGCTGTTCGGCACCCGCTTCTGCCCGCGTTGCGGTGAGCCGCTGCGACCCACGAAGTCCGGCCACGAGCTGGTCTGTGCCCACGGGCACTCCCAGTTCCCCCGGACCGATCCGGCGGTGATCATGGTGGTCGCGGCCGGGGACCCCGGGACACCCGAGGAGCGCTGCCTGCTCGGTCGTCAGCCGGTGTGGCCCGAGGGTCGCTTCTCCACCCTGGCCGGCTTCTGCGAGCCGGGGGAGACCTTGGAGGATGCCGTGCGTCGTGAGGTGCTCGAGGAGGTCGGCATCGTCGTCGGCGACGTCGAGTACTTCGGCAACCAGCCCTGGCCGTTGCCCGCCAGCTTGATGCTGGGCTTCGTCGCTCGAGCCGTCACCACCGAGATCAGCGTGGACGAGCACGAGATCGAGGAGGCGCGTTGGTTCACGCGCGCTGAGATGAGAGCGCTTGCGGAAGCGGGCACGCTCGTCCTGCCTGGTGGCGTCTCGATCAGCAGATCACTGGTCGAGCACTGGTACGGCGGCCCGCTTCCGGGGTCCTGGTGAGCCGGTGGCTCAGCAGTTGGCCTTCGCGAAGGCCGCGACCTCCTTCTCCAGCTGGGCGATCCGCGCGGTGGTGTTGTGGTTGTACTGCGCGGTCGGGCCGGGCGTCTGCCAGAAGCTGGGCAGGTACACCTCGCCGTACGTCGCGTCCGCGGCCACAGCCTGGTCGAAGACCTTGGCCCAGTCGTAGCCGTCCGGCTGGATCATCTGCACGCCTCGTGCGACCGGACGGTTCCAGATCCGGTCGAACTGCGACTCGACCTGCATGTCGGGCGCACCCCACTGCTGGGTCTCGTTCCAGCCGTTGGCCTGGATGAAGAACCGGTCGCTGTCGGCGCCGAGCTTGCTGACGACGTGCGCGGCGAGCTCGTCGGACTCGCCGGAGGACAGCGGTCCGTAGCCGGACAGCGGGAGCTCGACGGCGAGGTCCTTCGAGGACAGCTTGATCCCGACGTCGATCAGCGCCTTGTGGCCGCTCAGCCAACCGCTCTTGGTGTAGCCGTTGGCGCCACGCACCTCGACGCCGTGGTTGAGCTCGGCCCAGTCCAGCCCGTACCAGGACAGGTGCAGCAGCCGGACGCCGTGCGACCGCGACCAGCTGGCGAGCTTGCCGGCGTACGCGGCGTACTCGTCGAGGAACACCTGGGTCTTCCCGGAGGCGGCATCCCATGGCAGCGGCACCAGGTTGCCGCCCACGTTGTACGACGCGGCGCCGGCGTCGAAGACCCGCTTCGGGGTGTGCGCTCCGGCCATGAACCGGATCGAGAGCGCCTTGCCGGCCTTCTGCGTGATGTCGTAGGCCTCGTCGAGCAGGGCGTTGCTGGTCTGGCCGCCGGTCAGGTCGGCGGCATCCCACGGGAAGCGGACCGAGAAGCCGGTGACGCCGGGGAGTGCCAGCGCCGCCTCGATCTTCGGGCGCAGCGTCCGCAGCGTCGAGACGCTGTCGACCTGGTAGAGCACCCAGGTCCCGCACACGGCGGCCGTGTTGGTTCCGGCGGCAGGCACGGTCGGCGGGGTGGTCGGCGGGGTGGTCGGCGGGCTCGTCGAGGGACTCGTCGGGGTCGACGACGGGGTCGAGGGCTGCTGGGTCGCCGGAGGGCCGGTCGGCGTGGGTGTCGACGGGTTCGTGGGTGTCGACGGTGCCGTCGGCGAGGTCGGACCCGGGTTCGCGGGCCCGTTGCCCGGCACGAGGTCGACGTCGAGGTCGTAGTCGACGTCGCGTGATCGCAGCGGCCACGAGGTCGCGACGACGAGCTGGTACTGCCCGGCGTCGACCTGGGTCTCGAGCACGACGGGGCCGGGGCCGTAGCGGAAGGCCAGGCTGCGTCCGTCCGGGGTGGTCAGCCGGATCGAGGCGGTCACCGGGTTGTCGCCCGTGCTGGGGACGCTGGGTTCGAGGTCGAGCTCGGCGCGCAGCGTGCCAGCGGCCAGGTTGACGGTGTGGCTTCCGGTGCGGCTGTTCTGGGTCAGGGTGCCGCTGTAGGTCGCGGACCAGCCGGGCGAGGCGGGCACGAGGAGCAGGAAGCCGGCGAGGAGCGCGAGGACCAGGCCGGAGACGGCGCCGGTCAGGCGGGCAGGGCGGGAGAAGGCCCGGCGCGCAGGCGCGCGCCGGTGTTGGTGCTGTGTCACGGGGGATTGACCTCAGTGCAGTGGGTGGGCCGTTGCGGGCCCGGGGCGGGACGGAGACCGGCGTCGCTCGAGGTCAGCCCGAGAGGCCGGCGAGGCGGATCTCCGTACTTGCCTTCGGAGCCTGTCCGAGCCTGGGGCGCCGGACGCCCTCAAAATTGGGTATGCGGGTGGTGATTCATCCCACCTGGACGGTGCGCCAGGCGGGGGTCGGGTCCGGCCGGCCGCCGATGTCGCGTGCGCGGGCACCGATCTTGTAGGTGCCCGGTGTCGGCCGGTCGAGGGTGATCGCCCACTCGGTCGGGGTGGCGAACCGCGCGGCGGGCGTGCCGTCCCCGTTCATCCAGGTGAAGGGTCCCCAGGTGCCGGTCGTGTCGTTCCACCACAGGCCGGTCGCGACGTTCTGGAGGGCGACGTCGACGGCTCTGACCCCCGAGTCGTCGCTCGCCCATCCGCCGACGGTCAGGTCGCCGCTCGGGAGCGGCTGCCCGGCCTGGGGACGGGTCAGGGTCGCGTTCGGTGGCGTCACGTCGCCGCCGGGGATCGTCAGGGTGAACGTCGAGCGCGGGGGGTCCGCGTCGTCCACGTTCCCGGCGAGGTCCACGGCCTGGGCCTCGACGAGGTACTGCTGCGCGCCGGGAGGGCTCCAGGAGGCCTGCCACCCGGTCGCGGTCGCACCCGGGGAGTCGAGGGCCGCGGTGAACCAGGTCGGTGTCGCACTCCAGGTCGACCCGTTCCAGTACTGGCCGTTCGCCGCGTGGGCGACCGACCAGCGCACCGCCGCGACCCCGGTGTCGTCGGAGGCGGTGCCGCTCAGCTCCACCGGGCCGACATCGGCCGTGGAGCCCGGCGCGGGAGCGCCGATGCTGGTCGCCGGGGTGACGTGGTCGGGGCGATCGACGCGGACGTCGACCGATCGCACGGGTGTCGAGACGGTGTTGTCGATGTCGCGCGCCTGCACCTCGACGTGGTAGGTCCGTCCGTACTGAGGGCCCGGGAAGGTCCAGCTCCACCGGCCGTCGGTCGGGGTGCCGTGCCAGGGGGCGAAGCCCCAGACCCGAGTGGCGGTCCAGGTCGCTGAGGCCGGGTCCCACCACAGACCGGTGCTCGCGTCCCGCACCGAGATCTCCACGCTCGCCAGGCCGCGGTCGTCGGCCACCCTGCCGGCGATGGTGACGGGAGCGTCCGTCGAGGTGTTCGTGAGGGGCGAGTCGATCGTCAGGGTCGGGCGGGAGAACGCGTACGCCGGTTTCGGGACCGACGGATCGAAGACCGAGATCCGGTCGTTGCTCGCGTCGGCGACGTACAAGCGCCCCTGCGCGTCGTGGAAGATCCCCGACGGGTTGCGCAGCTGGTAGGGCCCGGTGCCGGCGCCGCTCCACTTGCCGAGGAAGGCGCCGCTCGTGGTGAACGCCTGGATCCGCGACTGGGCCTCATCGGTCGCGTACACGACGCCGTCCGCGACGGTGACGCCCCACAGGCCGGTGAACTTGCCGTTCGCGGTCCCCTTGCCTCCGAAGCTGCGCAGCGCGGTCCCGCCCGTCGGCCCGTACACGTAGATCTTCTGCTGGCCCGCGTTCGCGTCGGCCACGAACACCTCGCCGGTGGCGGGGTCGACGGCGACGGACTTCGAGTTGCGTCCGGTGATCCTGCCGACCTGGGTGCCGGTCGTGGCGTCGAGGATCTTCACCTGCACCGCGTTGCCGTCGTAGGTCGATCCGACGTCGGTGACGTAGGCGTAGCCGTTGCCGAAGGCGATCCCGAACGGCTTCTCGAACATCCCCGGCACGCTGTTGCGCCGGTTGTCCTCGTTGCCGACCTGGAACAGGAAGTTCGCCTGCTCGTCGTAGACGTAGATCGTGCCGCCGGCGTTGTTCGCCACCCACACCCGCCGGTTGACCGGGTCGAAGCCGATGCCGCGGGGGTACTTCACGCCGTACGGCGGGCTGTTGCCGCGCCCGCCCCAGCACCCCTCGTGCGTCCCGTCCGCGGCGTAGCGGCAGAACCGCTGGTTCCACGAGTCGGCGACCCACACGTCGCCGGTGGCGGGGTCGACGGCCACGTCTCGTGGTTGTCCCAGCTGACCGGCCGGGCGGTCGGGGAGCGGACTGGGCTGGATGTCCAGGGACGCCCCGGACGACGGGTCGAACGCCTGGATCCGGTAGTTGCCGTACTCCGCGACCCACAGTCGTCCGTCGGCGCCGAGCGCCAGCTGCCGAGGTCCGATCAGCTGCCCGGGGGCTGTGCCCTCGCCGCCGATGGTGAAGAGCGGAGTACCGGTCGTCGAGAAGACCTCGACCTGGTTCTGCAGGGCGTCGCTGACGTAGACCCGACCGTGCTCGTCGTCGACCAGCACGTCGCGGAGGTCGCCGGAGAGTCCGCCGACCACGCCGGGGCCGTCGGAGGTCCCGATGGTGCGCTCGAGCTGGCCGGTGGGGGACAGGACCAGCAGCCGCCGGTTGATCGAGTCGGACACGTAGACCCGCCCGTCGGCGGCGACGTCGATGCCGTAGAACTGGCCCGGCTGGTGGTTGGGGAAGGTGAGGTTCCACGTCGCGACCTGGGAGCCCCCGCCGGGCGCCAGCTTGATGAGGCGCGACGGATGGGCGGCCGTGTTCCAGAGATGGCTGTCCAGGACGTAGATGTAGCCGTCCGCGTCGATGTCGAGCCAGGCGGTGTAGGTCTGCGGGCCCGAGCCGGGGTCCACGGCGATGTCGGGGAGCCGGTTCCCGTCGCTGTCGTAGTGGGCCAGGGTGTCCGGCTTGGGCTTGCCGACGTAGACGTCGCCGTTGCGGGGGTCGACCGCGACCGCCGCGAGCACCGACTCCGGGTCGCCGGTGGCGGCCGACGGTTGCGGCAGGGTGCGGACGTAGGACCAGTCGGCGTCGTACTCGCGGACCTGGTAGTTGAAGTAGTCGGTGACGACGTACCGCTCGCTGACGGGGTTCCACGCGAGTCCCCACGGGAAGAGGCTGGCGCGCCCGGTCCCTCCGATGGTCCGCGCGAGTGCGGGGGTGGTCCAGCCGTCAGCGGCAGAAGCCGGCGGGACCACCACGAGCACCGAGATGGCAGCGAGAAGGATCGCCATCGTCAAGCGGACGAGTCGGAGCGGACCGGGCACCCTTCGGAGTCTGTGCGTCCTGCGTCAGGTCCGCCGGCGAGCACCGGACGGTTCACCCAAAGTGGGTAGCGGTCAGCTCGCGAGCGAGGCGAGCTTCTCCTTCACCTGGATGAGCGAGGGGTTCGTCTGGGCCGTCCCGTCGGCGAAGATCAGGGTCGGTACGGTCTGGTTGCCGTTGTTGGCCGACTCGACGATCTGAGCGGCTTCCGGGTGCTGCTCGATGTCGACGACATCGAAGGCGATGCCCTCCCGGTCCAGCTGGCTCTTGAGGCGGTGGCAGTAGCCGCACCAGGGGGTGCTGTACATCGTGAAGGTGCTGCTCATCGGGACTGTCGCCTCCGGCGTCTAGGGTTTGTCGAGCGATCTGATCCAACCATCGATGCCAACCGCAGACGCCGAGGAGTTGTTCCCACGCATGCCCACCCCGGAGGACCTGCTCGCCGCGCTCGACCCTGAGCAGCGCCGGGTCGCCGAGGCGCTGCGCGGACCGGTCCGGGTGCTGGCCGGCGCCGGGACCGGCAAGACCAGGGCGATCACGCATCGGATCGCGTACGGCGTCGCGTCGGGTGTCTACGCGCCCACGGAGGTGCTCGCGGTCACGTTCACCACCCGGGCCGCCGGTGAGATGCGAGGTCGGCTGCGAGCGCTCGGCGCCCCGGGCGTCCAGGCGCGCACCTTCCACTCGGCGGCGCTGCGACAGCTGCGCTACTTCTGGCCGCACGTGCACGGCACCGAGCTGCCGAGCCTGATCGAGTCCAAGATCGGCCTGCTCGCGACCGCCGCCCGGCGGCACCGGCTCAACGCCGACCAGGCCCTGCTGCGCGACCTGGCCTCGGAGGTGGAGTGGGCGAAGGTCAGCAACGTGCATCCCGACGACTACGCCCGCATCGCCGGCGCCCGCGGGCGCAGCGTCTCCGGCCAGGACCCCGAGACGGTGGGCCGGGTGTTCGGCAGCTACGAGGAGGTCAAGCGCGGGCAGGGCCGGATGGACATGGAGGACATCCTCCTCCTGACCGCGGGCATGCTCGCCGACGACGAGAGGGTCGCGGCGCAGGTCCGCCGTCAGTACAAGTGGTTCGTCGTCGACGAGTTCCAGGACGTCTCGCCGTTGCAGTCCGCGCTGCTCGACCTGTGGCTCGGCGGGCGTGACGAGCTGTGCGTGGTGGGAGACCCCGCCCAGACGATCTACTCCTTCGCCGGCGCCAACGCCGACTACCTGCGCAACTTCGCGAAGCGGCACCCGGGCGGCACCTCGGTCGAGCTGGTCCGCAACTACCGATCGACGCCCGAGGTGGTCGACGCGGCCAACGGGTTGCTCGCCGGCTCGTTGAGCCAGGGGGTCGAGCTGCGGGCGCAGCGACCGTCCGGACCGAGCGTCACCTACACGTCGCGGGCCGACGAGGTCGCCGAGGCCGAGGCGGTCGCCGCCCAGGTGCTCCGGCTGCGTGACGCCGGCCGGGCGCTCGGCGAGGTCGCCGTGCTGTTTCGCATCAACGCCCTGTCCGAGGCCTTCGAGGAGGCCCTGGCGGCCCGCGGCCTGCCCTACGTCGTTCGTGGAGCGGCCCGCTTCTTCGAGCGCGCCGAGGTCCGGGAGGCGGTCACGCGCCTGCGCGGCGCGGCCCGCTCCGGTGAGGGCGACGGTGCGGAGGACTGGGTGGACGTCGTCCGCGCCACCCTCGCCGGCATGGGCTGGACGCCCGCCGCTCCCACGGCCCGAGGCCAGACCCGCGACCGGTGGGAGTCCTGGCAGGCACTGGTCGACCAGGCTGCCGAGTTCGCCACGAGCCATGCGCAGGACGAGAGCCCGGGCGACCTCAACACGTTCGTCGACGATCTCGACCGCCGGGCCGCCGAGCAGCATGCACCGGTGGCCGACGGCGTCACGCTGGCGACCTTCCACGCGGCCAAGGGCCTGGAGTGGGACACCGTCTTCCTCTGCGGGCTCCAGGACGGCACCCTCCCGATCACCTATGCCGAGACCCCTGACGCGATCGAGGAGGAGCGCCGGCTGCTCTACGTCGGCATGACCCGTGCCCGTCTCGACCTGCATCTGTCGTGGGCGCTGGCCCGCAACCCGGGCGGGCGGGCGTCGCGCAAGCCGTCGCGCTTCCTCGACCCGCTGCTGCCGGCCGAGGCCCGGGCCCGCCAGGATCAGCCCCGCTCGCGCAAGGTGGCCGGGTGCCGGGAGTGCGGACGGCCGCTCGCGACCGGGGCGGAGAAGAAGCGTGGCCGCTGCTCCGGATGTCCCGCGTCCTACGACGAGGAGCTCTTCGAGCGCCTGCGCGACTGGCGCCGCGATCGAGCGGGCGAGGAGAGCGTGCCCGCCTTCGTGGTGTTCACCGACGCCACCCTCCAGCTGATCGCCGAGCACAAGCCGCGCACCCCCGAGGCACTGCTCAAGATCAACGGCATCGGTCAGTCCAAGCTCGACCGCTACGGCGAGGACGTGCTCACCGTCGTGGGTTGAGGTCCGCGGGCGCGAGGAAAAAAAGTTCTGAGAAATACCCAATAAATCGTTTGCCCATTACACGGGGTGGGCGTTAGATTTCCTCTCACAACGCATCAGCGCGCACCACGATCTTGGCAGGATCGGCGCCCGACGAAACGAAGGAGGTGGCCCCTATGAACAGCATCAAGCTCTGGATGACGGCTCAGACCCCGTCGGCCTTCGGCATGCCCATTTCCGGTCACTCCTTCGGCGTGACCACGCGTGCCACCGACGTCTGCGCTGCCGCCACGGCTGTTGTCGTGCGCGATCGCGCCGTCATCGCGGCCACGAAGGGTGCCACCGATGGAGAGCTGGGCTTCGCCCAGTCCTACCTCCCGGGGACCAGTGCCTGGAGACCACCGACCTGTTGATACCCAGCAGCCATCGGCAGCCTCCAGGCCGCGGATCCCCACCGGGATCCGCGGCCTTTCTGTTTCTCAGAACACGTTCCGACCACGAACCGCACCACCCCAACGCGATCAGGTCAGATGAAGGAGGTGACATATGACCATCAGTGAACTCGTCCGCACCGATGGGTCCGCGCCGATGGCCCCCGGGCCGACGGATGCCAGCCTGGGACAGCTGCACGACCACGCCAACCAGATCGACGACGACCTGCTGCCCTGCCGGGCCAACAGCCCGGAGCTCTGGTTCGCCGAGTCCCCTGCCGACGTGGAGGCCGCCAAGGCCCTCTGCCAGGAGTGCCCCGTGCGGGCCCTCTGCCTCGACGGAGCACTCGAACGCCGCGAACCCTGGGGAGTCTGGGGAGGCCAGCTCTTCCTCCAGGGCGTGGTGATCCCGCGCAAGCGCCCCCGCGGCCGGCCCCGCAAGAACGAGGTCGCCGCCTAGGCGGGTCTCGTCACCAGCACCACCACCACTTCGACAACGACGTCAAAGGACACCGAGATGAACATCAACCACGAGTACCTGGCTCGCGCTCAGGTGAGCGCCCGCCTGGGTGAGGCTCGCGAGGCCCGTCGCGACCACCGGCTGGCCCACGCGGTCCGCTCCGGTCGCCGTGCCGAGCAGATCGCCCAGCAGGCCCGACTCGCTCTCGCCCGGTCGCTCTGAGCGCGCCGACGAGCACGAAAGGCTGATCCCGATGCACCAGACCACCAACCCGAACGGACGTCACGACATGACACTCATGCACGAAAGCCTGGCCCGCGAACAAATGTCCGTGCGCCTGGGAGAGGCGCACCAGCTCCGGCGCGGAGCCCAGATGGCCCGCGCCCGCCGACTCAGCCACAAGGCGGAGAAGGCGGCGCAGCAGGCTCGACTCGCCCTCGCTCGCGCACTCTGACGACACCTCGCCTGATCGCGGTGTCCCGTCCGGGGCCACCCCCGGACCGACGCCGGGTACGCCGACCGCACCGGTCGGCGTACCCGGCTTCCTCGCGTCCCGCGCCTGCTCGTGGCGGGCGCGTAGGCTGGGCCGATGCTCAGCTGCGACTTCTGCGGCCGCGTCGAGACCGACGCGGCCAAGACGCTGACCTGGACCACTGCGGTCGAGAACGGGCGGCGGCGGGCCTACTGCGACGAGTGCTCGCGCACCCATCTGCGGGCCATGGAGGGGAAGCTCGACAGCGAGTTCTGGTGAGTGTCGGGGCACTCACGCCCACGCGCAGCCGCAGTGCGGATGCCGGGCCCAGGTCCGACGGCTCGGCGGGAGCTCGTGGCCGACCTCGACGGTCGCGGACCAGGTCGACGGCTCGCCCCCGTCGAGATAGGTGAGCACGTCGCGAACCGCCCACATCGTCGCCAGCACGGCCAGCTCCGGATCGGCCGGCGCAGCGGGACGACCCGCGAGCTGCTCGACCACGAGCGCCCGGCGCGGATCGTGCTCGCAGAGGTGGGCGTCGACGCAGCGCAAGCAGGACGTGGTGCCCGGCACGACGAACGGACCGACCGTCCAACCGCGTGCTCCCGCACCGACGATCAGGTGCGTGCGGCCGGTCCGGACCCGGGCGTCGGCCTCGGCCCGGGGCACCTCGCCCGCGAGCACGATCAGGTCGAGCCCACTGGTCGCCGGGTGGGCCGCGTCGTCCTCCGCGACCGTGCAGCCGGCCTCGCGCAGCGCGCGGGCGGCCGCTTCCCGGGCGCTCCCGGCGCCGGCGACGCTCACCGTGCCGCGGGAGGAGGAGGGCGGGGGCGGTGCGAGCATCCCGGTCCGGTCCAGCTCGGCCAGGGCGCGACGCCCCTCGGCCGTCTCCGGTGCCGGTGAGCGCCCAGCGAGCAGGTCGTCGAGGAGCCGTCGCACGTCGGGAGCGTCGGGCAGGACGGCTCGCCAGGGCGGATCGACGCCGACCTGCAGGTGGTCGCCGTCGCGGCGGGTGACGTGGAGGCCGGGGCGCAGGAGCGACATATCGGACCTCTACCCGCTGCGGACGAGCCGCCCTCGGTCCTCCACAGGCGGCGTGCACATGAGAACGGCGGCGCCCACCCGGTCAGACCGGGAGGACGCCGCCGTGGAACTCGTGTGGCGTTGAGGCTGTTGCCTCAGGCCTTGCCGAGGATCCGGTTGAGGTTGGTGCTGCAGACGGGGCAGACGGCCTTGGCCATCCGGGTGCCCTTGTCGTTCACCTTGACCTCGCCCTCGGCCTCGCGCTTCTCCTTGCACTTCACGCAGTAGAACTCGCCGCTCCAGGTCTCCGCCATGACGGCCTCCTTGCCTAGTTCATTCATTCGGTCGTCGCGACGGGGTATGAAGGGAAGACCCGTCGGAGTCCGGCGAAGGTGCCGCCGAACCGACTCGACCCTACGACATGCACCCTCGGAACCGTGTCAGGCGCACCGGTGGTGGTGAATCTGGTCACGGCGTGTCGCCCTGCGGCTGAGTACGTTGACCCCATGGTCGAACCCCTTGCCGCCCTGACCCACCTGCGCCTGGAGCGCCGCCCGGACGGTGTCGCCGTGCTGACCCTGGACAACCCCGACCAGCGCAACGCCATGTCGGACGAGATGACCGCGTCGTGGGTCGAGGCCATCGACGCGCTGGCGGCCGACCGGTCGGTGCGTGCCGTCGTCGTCACCGGGGAGGGCTCGGCGTTCTGCTCCGGAGGCAACACCTCGTGGATCGCGAGCGAGCCGGACGCGTCGGTCGACCACCTCCGCACCCGGATGATCGCGTTCTACCGGGCCTGGCTCTCGATCCGCCGGCTCGAGGTGCCGACCATCGCCGCGGTCAACGGCCCGGCGATCGGTGCTGGGCTGTGCCTGGCGCTGGCCTGCGACATCCGGTACGCCGCCGCGGGTGCCCGACTCGGTGCGCCGTTCGTCAAGCTCGGTATGCACCCGGGCATGGCGGCCACCTTCCTGCTGCCGAACGTCGTGGGCGAGGCGCACGCGCGCGATCTGCTGCTGACCGGCCGGGTCGTCGACGCCGACGAGGCGCTGCGGCTGGGGATGGTCTCGCGGGTCATCGAGCCGGCGGCGTTCCACGACGAGGTGCTCGCTACCGCGTCCGGCATCGCGGCGACGGCGCCGATCGCGAGCAGGCTGTCGAAGCTCGCGCTCCGCGACGGTGGTCACGCGGACGTCGAGGCCTGCCTGCAGTGGGAGGCGATGGCGCAGCCGATCACGCTGGCGACCGCCGATCTCCAGGAGGGGATCCGGGCAGCCCAGGAGAAGCGGGCGCCGACCTTCACCGGCAGCTGAGGCGCCGCCCGCTCGACGCGAGCGGGGCCGCGGGAGATGAGAGAGACCCCCGGCCACCGGTGGACGCTTGCCTTCCCCTTGCGAGCGTCCTCCGATGGGCCGGAGGCCTCATCTGCCCACCACGCTAGGAGGCGGCCCCGACGGCGGTCAACGCGGGCGGGCCACTACCTGTGGATAACTCTGGGGAGAAACCTGTGGACGACCCGCGCCTTCGGTGGAGAAGCGCGGGATGGCCCTGTGGATAGAGGGTTGGCTGGCGGGCAGAATCAGCCCCTGACCAGCCAGAATGGTCCTCCACCGGGTGTGGACGAAAGAAATCCGCCAAGAATCTCGAGGAGGTCGGCGTGTCGGAGTCGTACGACGGGGGTCCGGTCGCCGCGCTGCGCCGGATCGCGTTCCTGCTCGAGCGCGGACGTGAGGACACCTACAAGGTCAAGGCGTTCCGGGGCGCGGCCGCGGCGATCTTGCCGCTGGCGCCCGACGAGGTCGCCGGTGCCGTCGCCGACGGCAGCCTGACCTCCATCCCGGGCGTGGGGGCGAGCTCCGCCCAGGTGATCTCCTCGGCGGTGCGTGGGGAGCTCCCCGACCGGCTGGCCGCGCTCGAGCGCGAGCACGGCGGAGCGTTGACGGCCGGCGGCGCGGACCTGCGGGCCGCGCTGCGGGGGGACCTGCACTCGCACTCCGACTGGTCCGACGGCGGCTCGCCGATCGAGGAGATGGCGTTCACCGCGATCGAGCTCGGCCACGACTACCTCGTGCTCACCGACCATTCGCCGCGGCTGACGGTCGCCCACGGGCTGAGCCGGGAGCGACTGACCCGGCAGCTCGGGGTCATCGAGGCGGTCAACGACCACCTGGGCGACGGCTTCACGCTGCTGAAGGGGATCGAGGTCGACATCCTCGACGACGGCTCGCTGGACCAGGACGAGGGCCTGCTGGCGCGCCTCGACGTCCGCGTCGCCAGCGTGCACTCGAAGCTGAAGATGGAGGCCGGGGCCATGACGAGGCGGATGGTCGCCGCGGTCCGCAACCCGCTCACCAACGTGCTCGGCCACTGCACGGGACGGATGGTGACCGGCAACCGCGGCACCCGCCCGCCCTCCCAGTTCGACGCGACGGCGGTCTTCGAGGCGTGCGCCGAGACCGACACGGCCGTCGAGATCAACAGCCGACCCGAGCGCCGTGACCCGCCGACCGGGCTGCTCGAGCTGGCCCGGGACATCGGCTGCCTGTTCTCCATCGACAGCGACGCCCACGCTCCTGGCCAGCTGGACTTCCAGATCTACGGCTGCGAACGCGCCGAGGCGGCCGGGATCGACGCCGACCGGATCGTCAACACCTGGCCGCGAGAGCGGCTCCTGACCTGGGCGAACCGGTAGATTCGGGTCATGTCGTCAGGGTCGTCGGGGTCGTCCGGCCCGCCGCCGACCTCGCGTCCCGAGGTGGAGGTGCGCCGCTCGAAGCGGCGCCGACGCACCGTCTCGGCCTACCGCGACGGCGACCGGGTGGTCGTGATGATCCCGGCCTCACTGTCCCGCAAGGAGGAGGCCACGTGGGTCGAGACCATGCTCGCCCGGCTGGAGAAGTCCGAGCGGCGCCGCCGACCCAGCGACGCCGCGCTGATGAAGCGAGCGCGTGAGCTCAACGACAGCTACCTCGGCGGGCTGGCCATCGCGGAGTCGGTGCGCTGGGTCGACAACCAGCACTCCCGGTGGGGCTCGTGCACCCCCGGTGACCGCACCATCCGGCTCTCGGCACGCCTGCAGGGGATGCCGCAGTGGGTCATCGACTACGTGCTCGTCCACGAGCTCGCCCACCTGTTGGAGGCGGGCCACGATGCGAGCTTCTGGGCGTGGGTGGACCGCTACCCGCAGGCCGAGCGCGCCAAGGGCTACCTCATCGGCTGGTCGACGGCGGCCCGCCTCGACCCGCCCCCGAGCAGCGAGCTCGACTGAGCTCGACCAGCTCGACCAGGTCCGCACCCGGATCGGCCCGGGAGTCGCGCAGCGTCTCGGCCGACCACCAGCGCACGTCGAGGGACTCCTCGCTCACCGCGTGCCCGGCTCCCGGCGCAGCGACCGCCACGAACCGGACGTCGAGGTGGTGGACGTCCCCCGTCGGGCCGCAGAACGGTACGGCGTGCTCGCTGAGCTGCACCGGCTCCGGGTCCAGCGTGAGCGCGGTCAGGCCGGACTCCTCGATCGCCTCGCGCAGCGCTGCGCCCGCGAGTGTCGTGTCCTCGGGCTCGCAGTGACCGCCGAACTGGAACCAGGCCCGGGCCTTCGCGTGCAGCGTCAGGAGCACGGCGTCGTGCTGGGCGTTCAGCACCAGCGTGCTGGCGGTGATGTGGTCGGGCCGACAACCCCGCGTCATCGCGTCCGGATGCGCATGCAGGTGCTCGACGTACCTCAGCCGCAGCCGCTCCTGAGCGGCATCGGGCGCCCGCCACCCCTCGAGGAGGGCGAGCGCGTCGGCGTGCAGGGTCACCGGCGCGGTGTCACTCGCCGAGGAGCTTCTTCAGCCCGGCGTCGAAGTCCTCGTCGCTCAGCTCGTCGGGCGCCGCGGCGTCCTCGCGGAAGCCGAGCGGGTCGTCGAGGTCGGCGGCCGAGGGCAGCAGGTCGGGGTGCATCCACACCCCGTCGCGGGCCTCGGTGCCCTGGCGGGTGCGCAGCGATCCCCACAGGGTCGACGCGTCGCGCAGCCGCCGCGGGCGCAGCTCGAGGCCGACCAGGTTGGCGAACGTCTGCTCGGCCGGCCCGCCCGCAGCGCGGCGGCGGCGGAAGGCCTCCTGGAGCTTGGTGGCCGACGGCATCCGCTCGGTGGTCGCCTGGCCGACGACGTCGTCGACCCAGCCCTCGACGAGAGCGAGGGTGACCTCGAGGCGTTGCAGGGCGGCGTCCTGGGCAGGGGAGCGGGGCATGTCGAAGAGGTCGCCCTCGAGCAGCTGCTGCATCGACTCGGGGTTGGAGGGGTCGATGCCGCGCATCTGCTCCTCGATGCGCGACTGGATGCCCTGGGCGTTGATCTCGATGCCGCGCGCATAGTCGGCGACGGCGCCGATCAGGTGGTCGCGCAGCCACGGCACGTGGGCGAAGAGCCGCTGATGGGCGGCCTCGCGGAGCGCCAGGTAGAGCAGCACGTCGTCCTCGGTGACGTCGAGGCCCGCGGCGAAGGAGGTCACGTTGGTCGTCACGATCGCTGCGCGACCCGGCGCCGCCAAGGGGAGCCCGATGTCGGAGACGCTGAGCACCTCGGCGGCGAGTGCGCCGAGGCCGGACCCGACCTGCTGGGCGAGCATCCCGCCGACCGCCTTGCCGAGGATCCCGAGCAGCGGGCCGGACATCGCCTGAGCCTCCTCGGGCAGCGCGCCGGACAGCGCCTGGACCGAGGACTCGGCGATCGGCTCGACGAGCACCTTCCACACGTCGGTGGTCGCCACGATCCACTCGGCCCGGCTCCAGGCCGTCGCCGAGGTGACACCGGAGGGGAACGCGGTCGTCTCGTCGAGCCAGTGGTCGGCGAGCCGCACCGCGTCGGCGACGGCGTCCTTCTGGCGCTGGGTCGGCGTCGGGTCGGGGGACTGGGCGACGCTCTTGCGCGCCATGTCGATGGCGAAGTCCCAGTTGAGTGCGCCGTCGTAGGGCTGCATCAGGGACTGGAGCTGGCTGAAGATCTGGTTGAGGTCGGGCATGCCGGCGCTCGTGGGCCCGCCCGTCCCGGCGCCCATCGCACCCATGCCGCCCATGCCGCCGCCCAGGGCGCCGAAGAGCTGCTCGAAGGGGGTGCCCTTGAAGGGGTTCTGGCCTCCCTCGTCGGAGGAGTCGGGGGTGTCGCCGGGGGTGTCGTTCATGCCTCCACGGTACGCGGGTGCTGTTCGTCGAGACGATCGCTTCCCGAGGGTCCGCGCCCACGATCGCCCGGCATCACTCGTCTAGGCTCGGCCAGGTGACCTCCGTCGTACGACTCGTGGACCTGCGCGAGACCCCTCTCGACGTCGCCGAGGTGACGTCCGCCCTCGACGACGACGCCTCCGGCGGCCTGACCCTGTTCGTGGGGCGGGTGCGCGACCACGACGGCGGCAAGGGTGTCGCCGGGCTGGACTACTCGGCCCACCCGACCGCGCTGGACGCGATGCGAGACGTCTGCGAGCGCGTCGCCGCCGCGCACCCCGTGCACGGGATCGCCGCGGTGCACCGGATCGGCACCCTGGCGATCGGCGACATCGCGGTGGTGGTCGCCACCACCGCGGCCCATCGCGACGTCGCCTTCGCGGCCTCGCGCGCGCTGATCGACACCCTCAAGGCCGAGGTCCCGATCTGGAAGCACCAGCGTTTCGGCGACGGCACGGACGAGTGGGTCGGCACGCCGTAGCGCCTCCCGGGAAGCGGGCCCCACGCTCTCTACCGTGTGAGCGTGGAGATCCTGCTCTGGCTGGTGCCGTCGCTCGTGGTGGCGATCGTGGCGATGCTGTGGGTCGGCTGGCTGGGGCGCGAGAGCCGTGGCGAGGTGGATCGCGAGGAGGCCGTGCGCCGGCTGGGGATCGCGTTGGAGCCCCAGGAGCCGCGACGTGGCCGGCGCCCCGCGCCGGGGTACGCCGCCGACCGCCCGGCGCCGGATCCGTCGACCGGAGTCGCCGTCCGTCCCTCCCGCCGGGCGTCCTGATCGCGACTACCTGATCGCGACTAGGAGTGATCTGACACTCTTGTGCCATGACGCAGCGCACCCTCGCCGGCCTCCTGGCCGTGCCGCTGCTCATCGGTCTGTGGCTGGCCGCAGCCCTGGTGCCACTGCCGTTCGTCACCTATGAGCCGGGCCTGACCGTCGACGTCCTCGGCGCCAACGACGACGGCGACGAGATCATCGAGGTCGAGGGGCGCAAGGCCTTCCGCGACGACGACGGCCAGCTCCGGATGACCACCGTCTACGTCTCCCAGCCCCGGCCCGAGGGCACCAACAACCTGTTCGAGCTGGTGCGCGACTGGGTCAGCGACGAGGCAGCGGTCTACCCCTACGACTCGGTCTACCGCCAGGACGAGACGGTCGAGCAGAACCGTGAGGAGGGCGCTGCCCAGATGACCTCCTCGCAGGATGTGGCGACCGCGGTCGCGCTCGAGGAGATGGGCATCGACGTCACGGAGCCGACCGTGGCCGATGTCGGCGACGGCACGCCCGCCGACGGGGAGCTCGAGCCGGGCGACATCATCGTGTCCGTCGACGGGGCACGGGTGGCGACCTCCGACGACGTGGTCGCAGCCGTCACCTCCGCCGAGGCCGACGAGCCGATCGAGTTCGTCGTGCGCCGCGAGGGCGAGCGCACCGAGGTGACGGTGACCCCGGACGAGGTCGACGGGAAGCCCCAGGTCGGGATCCAGGTCGGCACCCAGGTCAGGGAGGACCTGCCCGTCGACGTCACGATCAACATCGACCCGAGCATCGGCGGTCCCAGCGCGGGCCTGATGTTCTCGCTCGGCATCTACGACACCCTCACCCCGGGCTCGTTGAGCGGTGGTCAGGTCATCGCCGGCACGGGGACCATGGACGCCTCCGGCAACGTCGGTCCGATCGGCGGGATCCAGCAGAAGATCGTCGGCGCCCGCGATGCCGGCGCCAAGCTGTTCCTGGTGCCGCCGGACAACTGCGCCGACGCGCTCGGCGCACCGAACGAGGACATGCGCCTGGTGCGGGCGACGACGATGCACGACGCGCGCGTGGCCATCGACGCGTGGGTCAAGGACCCTGAGACCGAGCTGCCGAGCTGCGAGGAGCGCACCGCGTGACCGACTTCGACTCCGACCTCGACATCGACCCGGCCCTGGCGTCCGCGGTCCTGGAGATCGAGAGCCACACGTCCGGAGGGGGCTGGGACCAGCCCGCTCGGCTGTACGCACTCGTCGACACCCGTGCCCTGGTCGAGCGCGAGCCCGCGCTGGCCTCGGCGATGGGGCTGGACGAGTCGTCGGCCCAGGGGTCCCTCACGCCGATCGAGCAGGACGAGCTCGCGCCAGGCCAGCTGCTGGAGAACGTCCTGGAGTCGATCGTCTGGCCTGCGGAGGTCACCGGGTGTGCGGCGGTCGTGGAGCGGCTGGTGCTGCCGCCGACCGTCGACACGGACATCCCGGAGGACCCCGCCTCGGCCGAGGAGTTCGCCCGAGAGCACCCGGACCGCCAGGAGGTCCGGATCGTCGCCGGCGCGACCCGCGCCGGCGCGACGTACTGTGCGCTACGCCTGCGCGCTCACGATGACGACCAGTCGGTGGTGGGCGGCGCCGACCTGGTGCCCCAGCTGCTGCAGCTGCTGGGCACCACCCTGGAAGAGGAGAACGAGCGATGAGCGAGCTGTTCGACGAGGGCGCCCAGGCGGCCGCGCCGCCACCGCGCCAAGGGTCGAGGCGCTCCCGAGCGCTGATCATCACCGTGGTCGTGCTGGTGATGCTCTTCCTCGGGCTGAGCTCCTTCGCGAACCTCTACACCGACCGTCTCTGGTACCAGGACGGCGGCTACGCGGGCGTCTTCACCACGTTGTTCTGGACCAAGACGGCTCTGTTCGTGGTGTTCGGCCTCCTGATGGCCGCCGTCATCGGGCTCAACATCTATCTCGCCTACCGGTTCCGGCCGTTCTTCCGGCCGAACTCCCCGGAGCAGACCGGACTGGACCGCTACCGCGAGGCCGTCTCGCCGATCCGGACCTGGCTGCTCGTCGGCGTCTCCCTGGTGCTGGGTGCCTTCGCGGGCAGCTCGGCGATCGGCGAATGGCGCAACTTCCTGTTGTGGCGCAACTCGGTCCCCTTCGACCAGGAGGACGTCTGGTTCAACAAAGACATCGGGTTCTACGTCTTCGACCTGCCGTGGCTGCACTACCTCGTCGACTTCACGATGGCGATGCTCGTGATCTCGATCATCGCAGCGGCGGTCGTGCACTACCTGTACGGCGGGATCCGGCTGCAGAACACACGCGACCGGCTCTCCGGCGCGGCGCAGGTGCAGCTCTCGGTCCTGCTCGGCCTGTTCGTGCTCGCGAAGGCCGCGGACTACTGGCTGGACCGCTTCGACCTGAACACCGCGGGCGGCAGCCTCTTCACCGGCATGGGCTTCTCCGACAACAACGCAGTGCTGCCCTCGAAGAACATCTTGATGTTCATCGCCCTGATCTGTGCGTTGCTGCTCTTCGCCAACGTGCTGCGCCGGACCTGGCTGCTGCCGTCGGTCGGCCTCGCGCTGCTCGCGCTCTCCGCGA
>JBAWHI010000355.1:0-6511 GCA_049593675.1 Nocardioides sp. | reverse complement strand
GTCCGTCGGACCGGACGGCCCGATCGTCCTTCACGACGTGCACTTCCTCAGCCAGATGGCGCACTTCAACCGGGAACGCATCCCGGAGCGCAACGTGCACGCCAAGGGCTCGGGCGCGTTCGGTGAGTTCGAGACGACCGAGGACATCTCGGCGTACACCAAGGCAGCGCTCTTCCAACCCGGAGTGAAGACCGAGATGCTGGCCCGCTTCTCCACCGTCGCCGGCGAGATGGGCTCGCCCGACACCTGGCGCGACCCGCGCGGCTTCGCGCTGAAGTTCTACACCTCCGAGGGCAACTACGACCTGGTCGGCAACAACACCCCGGTGTTCTTCGTGCGCGACACGATGAAGTTCCCGCACTTCATCCGCTCCCAGAAGCGACGTGGCGGCAGCGGTCTGCGCGACAACAACATGCAGTGGGACTTCTGGAGTCTCAACCCGGAGTCCGCCCACCAGGTGACCTACCTGATGGGCGACCGGGGCATCCCGAGGTCGTACCGCCACATGAACGGCTATGGCTCGCACACCTACCTCTGGGTCAACGAGGCCGGCGACAAGCACTGGGTGAAGTACCACTTCCACAGCGAGCAGGGCGTCGAGGGCCTCACCGACGACGACGCGACGCGGATCGCCGGCGAGGACGCCGACTTCCACCGGCGCGATCTCTACGAGGCGATCGCCCGCAAGGACTTCCCCTCGTGGACGCTGTCGGTGCAGCTGATGCCCTACGACGACGCGAAGACCTACCGGATCAACCCGTTCGACCTCACCAAGATCTGGCCGCACCGCGACTACCCGCTGGTCAAGGTCGGCACGATGACGCTCAACCGCAACCCGGAGAACTTCTTCGCCCAGATCGAGCAGGCGGCCTTCGAGCCCTCGGCACTGGTGCCGGGCATCGGATTCTCACCGGACAAGATGCTCCTCGGGCGGGCGTTCGCCTACTCCGACACCCACCGCCACCGGATCGGTCCGAACTACCTGCAGCTGCCGGTGAACCGGCCGAAGGTCGAGGTCAACACCTACACGCAGGACGGCGCGATGGCCTACGAGCACCGGTCCGACGACCCGGTCTACGCCCCGAACTCGTTCGGCCGCGGGTATGCCGACAACGTCGGCGAGGTCGATCCCGGCTGGGAGACCGACGGTCCGATGGTCCGCCAGGCCTACACGCTGCGCGAGGACGACGACGACTTCACCCAGGCCGGCACCCTGGTGCGCGAGGTCTGGAACGACGAGCAGCGGGCCGCCTTCGTCAAGACCGTCGCCGGCCACCTGCTCGGCGGCGTCGAGGGCGACGTACTCGAGCGCGCGTTCCAGTACTGGAAGAGCGTCGACGCCGACACCGGCAAGCAGATCGAGGAGCTGGTGCGTGCGGACGCCGACCTGGGTGCTCCCGGCGCCCAGGACGACGAGGCCAAGGAGGACGCGTCCGACCCGATCGTCGAGCCGAACACCCACGCGGGCTCCTGACGGCCCTGACCGCCGCCGTCGCACTCGACCACGCGGTCGGTGCGCCGGCGGCGGCCTCCCCCCTCGCCCCCTTCCGCCTCACAAGGTCACCTCACCCCCTTGCCGTCGAACCTCTGTTCGAATAGAATGAGGCATGTCCTCGACCCCCACCATCGATCCAGCCGCACTCGCGGCGTCGGCGGGCACCCCCGCCGAGATCGTGGACGCGATCACCGAGCTCGAGGACCTGAAGACCCGGGCGTCGGCCGCCCAGGCGCGCTTGTCGGCCCGGCTCGACCGACTGGTCCGTGAGCAGCATCGCGATCTCCGCCTCCCGACGCCCGAGCAGGGTCGCGGCGTGGCCTCGATGGTGGGGCTCGCGCGGCGGGAGTCCCCCGCCCGAGGTCGCCGGCTGCTCGGCCTGGCGAACGCTCTCACCACCGAGCTGCCATGCACCTTGGCGGCGATGGAGGCGGGCGTGCTCTCGGAGTGGCGCGCGACGCTGGTCGCGCGCGAGAGCGCCTGCCTCGACCGGGAGACGCGGGCCGAGCTCGATGCGCTCCTGGCCGCTCCGGACGCCTCCGGCCGCTACCCGTTCGCGAGCTGGGGAGACCGCCGGCTGGTGGCGGAGGCCCAGAAGGTCGTGGCCCGCCTCGACCCGCGGGCGCTGGTCGAGCGCCGCGCCCGGGCCGAGGCCGAGCGGCGCGTGTCACTGCGGCCGGCCCCGGACACGATGGCCCAGCTCTCCGCGCTCCTGCCGGCGGCGCAGGGCGTGGCGGTCTGGGCGACCCTGGGCCGGCTCGCCGACCAGGCCGTCGCGTCCGGCGACGAGCGGAGCCGGAGCCAGATCATGGCCGACACCCTCGTCGAGCGGATCACCGGCCAGGCCCGCGCGTCAGCGGTTCCGATCACCGTCAACCTCGTCGTCTCCGACGAGACGCTCCTCGGCGAGGGTCACGAGCCCGCCTGGCTCCAGTCGTTCGGACCGATCAGTGCCGAGGCCGCCCACGACGTGACCGACCGTGCCCGCACCGATGCCGTCGCCGAGGTGCGGCGCCTGTACACCGCTCCCGCCTCCGGTGAGCTGGTCGCCATGGACGCGCAATCACGCTTCTTTCCCGCCGCCCTCGCGACCTTCCTGGAGCTCCGCGACCGCACCTGCCGCACCCCGTGGTGTGACGCCCCGATCCGGCAGGCCGACCACATCGTCCCCGCCGCCGCGGGTGGCCCCACGACGGCGACCAACGGCCAGGGCCTCTGTCAGCAGTGCAACCTCGCCAAGCAGGCCGTCGGCTGGCGCACCCGCCCGATCACCGGACCACCCGGAGGGCTCGACCACCGCCACACCGTCGAGACGACGCTCCCCACCGGTCACGTGTTCCACTCGACGGCGCCTGAAGCACCCATGCCGGCCACCTCGCGGCGCCATGCCGACCTCCGCTGGCTTCGCCGGGGGCTCATCATCGCTGCCTGAGGGATCTGCAGTCTGCGATCAGCACGGAATCGGTCACGTCTGCAGGGCCCCGCGCCTCCGGACCAGCTTCAAGTTCGTCCGCGCGTCCAAAGGCAACAACCGACGGCGCCCTAACTGAACGTGATGCTGATGTAGTCAGAGATCCACGCACCCAGCACGATGAGGACGAACGCGCCACCAATCAGCGGACGCTTGCCTGCCACTGTGTTGGCAATGTCGAACAGCGACGAACCTGACGTGGCCTCCGCCTTGGCCTCTGCCGCCTTCGACTTGGCTTCGCCCGCCGCCTGAGTTGCCCCGTCGCCCTGTGCTACCAGATCGGAGACCAGAGCCCGCCCGCCAGAGTCCATATCCTGAAAGGCGCGAAGATGGGCCGTCCCGCCCGAGCCTGTCAGGAGTTGACGGGAGGTGACGAGAGTCTGCGCAGCCTCGTCGGCCTTGTTCGCCGCCTCGACGACCTTGTCGGCAGCAGCGATGACCTTCTTCTTGGCTTCCTCGTTTTCGACAGGGGCTGGATGCATGGTTTCCCAGACCTGCGCGAAAACCAGGGCGGCCGCGAGAAGCATCAGCAGCAGTCCGTACACGTACTTCATGTCGAGACCAAGTAGCTCCGAACCGCCGGAGTTCGAGGTATCCGCAGCCGTGTGTGCCAACGCTTGCATCGCCGTGTCGACGAACATGGCCGCCTCCGAGAAGGTGAGGTGATAGGTCAGCCGGAAGGTAACCCAGCCCTAACACCCGCGGCACCAAATCTGCGCGCAGATACCCAACACAGGTGCCGTGCGCGAGTCCAAGTCAGATGTGCGGCCAGTCGCCCGAATGGGCAGACGCATCCGAGAACGGGTAGCCGGCGAATGACCCGCGTCTGGCCAAAGACCACGACGGCCACAGACCGGTCAGCCCAATCCGCCGCAAGCCGGACGCAATCATCCCGCGAGCCGCGAGCGCCGCCCTCCCTCTTCCCGGTACCCGGAGAGGTTGCGGTGGAACGCTGCGAGCAGATCCCAGTACCCGGAGGGTGCCGTGAAACGCTACGAGCAGATCCCAGGAGGACAGCATGAGCTTCAGCCGCGAGTGGACGACCCGCCCGGAGTCGCAAGATGACGAGGATGCGGTGCGTGCGCTGACCGTGGCCGCGTTCGGGAGGGCCGACGAGGCTGACTTGGTCGATGCTCTTAGGGCGGACGAAGCGTGGATCGGCGGGCTCTCGATGGTGACGACCACTGCTGATGGTCAGGTCGTGGGTCACGCACTCCTGACCCGTTGCTGGGTCGACGAGGAACCTGCTCTGTCCCTGGCTCCGTGCTCGGTACTGCCAGCCTTCCAGCGGACAGGAGCCGGATCGGCCGCCATTCGTGCTGCGCTCGACGCTGCCTGCAGCGTCGAGGGTCCCTTCGTGGTCGTTCTAGGCCACCCGGACTACTACCCCCGGTTCGGATTCAATCGAGCATCGCTCTCGGGCATCCGACTCTCGGTCGACGTCCCCGACGAGGCCCTCATGGCGATGAGCCTCGACCCTGAGCGTGCACTGCCGAGAGGCACCGTCCACTACCCGGCTCCGTTCGGGATCTAGCCACACGACACGCCGATGTCACCAGCCGCCATCCCGGCACGGCGCGTCAAATCGTCGCGAGTCGGCGCTGCTAACCGACCGTGTCTAGCGAGATCCGAAGGTTTGCTCCAGGGCCTTGGGGCCGTGCGGTGCTGCTGGTGCCGGCGCTCGGGGCGCTGTTGGCAGGAACGAGTATGCGGGCTCAGCTACTGCGTGTCACAAGGGCAGTGGGTGGCGCAGGACGCCGGTGCCGGGGAGCCGTCCCGAGAGCGTTCGAATGAAGTCGAGGGCGTCTATCACCACGTGCTCTCCGCCGGTACCTTGAGCGAAGGTGCCGCCGGCGGTGCCGGTGAGGGTCAGCTCGAAGGGCTCGCCGTGGATCTGGGCCCACTCGCCGACGATGTCGGCGACGAGACGTCCGTCGTGGTCCGGATCGAGCTGCATCGGGCGGCCGATGGCGGCGTGGACGTCGATGCGGTGCGCCCAGACGTCTCGGGTGAAGCCGACCTCGAGCAGGTAGTTCACCGGCTTCCAGCCGATCGGGTCGCCGAACGGGACCGGGAGATAGCGCATCGGGAGGGGGGTGCCGAAGCGGCCCTTGACCGCCTTCGGGCCGGCCTCCTGGAGCATGTTGACGACCTCGGCATCGGTCAGGTCTGCGCGCTCCCTGATCTGCAGCTCATTGAGGCCATCGACCCAGTGGTGGGAGTCGATCTCTTTGTTCAGCGGCAGTCCCCTGCGTAGCTGGTGCAGGAAGACCAGCGGTGAGGCCTGGGCGTCAGAGGATCCGAGGACATGCAGGAGCATCGTGCGGACGTCCCACCCCGTGCAGTCGGTGTCGGTGGACCACTCCTCGGGCGTGAGGGAGGCGGCCATGGCGGCGAGCCTCTCGAACTCGGCCAGGGCGAGGACCCTGGCTTCGCGGCGGTCGATCGGGGCAACCCCGACGACGGTGCTGGTCTTCATGGGACGTTCCTCTCGGTAGCGTGCTGATCGAGTTACTCGTTGGCGAGGTCGCCGCTTCGTTCGTTGGCGTGGTCAGCCAGTAGGTCGACCATCCAGTTCAGGTGTTTGAGCCAGCGATCGCCCGTCGGCTCGTTGGCCAACTGGGCTTCGATGAGGCCGGCACTGATGGCGATGAGGCAGTCGACGTCGCCTTGGTCGGTGACGCCTGCCGCGCCCATCACCTCGCCCATCAGTTCGAGCGCCTCGACAGCGATCGCATAGGACTCCGCACTTGGCTCGAAGCCGGGGATGACCCGTCGGAACAGCAGCGAGTTGCGGGCCGGGTCCTCGATCGCGAAAGCCACGAAGGCCCCGATGGCGGTCTTGAGGGCAGCCCGGTTGTCGTCAGGAAGCTCGACTGCCCGCAGGTGTGCCAGGAGTTGGCGGTTGCCGTCAGCGAACATTGCGTCGTAGAGCGCGTTCTTGGAGTCGAAGTATGAATACAGCGACGGTTGCCGCATCCCGACTTCCTTGGCCAGAGCGTGCAACGAGACCAGCTGGATGCCGTGGATCCGCGCTAGACCCCACGCCGCCTCCACGATCGACGCGATCTTGGCCTCACGTCGCTGAGCCACCTTGCTGACGACCACGGCCGACCCTCCTTCAGATCCTATTGGTGATAGGACTATGGCCTATCGCTAATAGGAAATCAAGAGCATCGGCGAGGCCGCTCCTCAACGCGCGCATCTCAGCCGTCCGCGAGCCGCCACGCACGACTGAACCCGCACCCGATCTGGTGGTCGCGCAGGTGCGTCACACCACCGCGAACAAAGGCTGCCGGCCATCGCCGAGGCACATCACCGTCGGCATGGATGGCACCTCGGAGGTCTGGCGTACCGCATCGACCTCCTGAGCGCGCGGGATCGATGCGTCGGACCCGCATGGAGTTGACTGGACCCATGGCTGCCCGACTCCTGCTCCTGGCGGACACCCATGTGCCGCTGCGGGCCCGCGACCTCCCGGCGCAGGTGTGGCGAGCGGTAGGGGATGCAGACGTCGTGATCCACGCCGGCGACTGGGTCGACGT
>JBAWHI010000354.1:0-3359 GCA_049593675.1 Nocardioides sp. | reverse complement strand
ATCCGGGGGCGAGCCCCGAGATCGACTTCTTCTGCGTCGTGGGCGCCAAGGCCTCCGGTGGGTCGTACGTCGTGGAGACGACCCACATCCCGTTGAGCTGCAACCCGGGCCCGGCGCCGTACACGGCGGGCGCCTATCCGGGTCTCGCCTGCAACAGCCGGATCTGCGCGATCCCGTGCGTCCCTGAGCAGGGCGACCTGTGCAACACGCTGCGGGCCCGGGACGAGAAGGCGGTGCCCTACGTCCTCGCCCCGGTCGTCGGGGTCGACGACGGCAACACGGGCTCCCTGGTGTCGGTGGCCTGTCAGGGCGCGTGCGGGTCGATCCCGGCGAACCCGATCGACATCGTGGTCGTCGGGGACCGCACGGGCAGCATGGGCGGGGCGATCTCGAACCTCGAGGACGCGGTCAAGGGCCTGCTCGAGTTCCTGACGCCGGCCCAGCACCGCGTCGCGCTGGGCACCATCGGTCGCAGCTCGAGCAGCGCCCCGTCGTCGTGCCTGAGCCAGCCGAGCACCTCGAAGACGTCCGGGCCGTGGATCCCGGCCGGCTTCAGCAGCGGCTACGACAACACCGACGTCGACCCGCCCAGCCAGCCGCCGGTCCTCAGCCCGACCGACCCGCTCGCGCGAGCCGCCGACTGCCTCGGCAACGCCAACTCCTCGACCGGCACCTACCTCGCCGCGCCGATGCGCGCAGCGCGGGTGCTGCTGACGGGAGGGACGGCGCGGCCCGCTCCGGTGCGCAAGGCGATCATCTTCATGACCGACGGCGAACCGAACGAGAGCACCAACCCGGGCGACGGCTACCCCTACAGCAGCAACGGGACGACGGCGTGCAACAACGCGGTCAACGAGGCAGCCACGGCCAAGGGCTCCGGGATCCTCGTGGTGACCATCGCGTTTCGGCTCGAGGGCGTGCGCTGCAACGGCGGCGGGTCGGCCCTGGTGACCGAACGGCTGGCGGCGATGGCCTCACCGCGCTCCGACGGCACCCCGAGCCGCGACGACGGTGGTGGGGCCGGCAGCGGGTGCAACACGACGGCGGAGGTGAACGGGGAGAACGCCGACGGTGACTTCTTCTTCTGCACCCCGACGCCGAGCGCCCTGGCGCCGATCTTCCAGACCGCGGCCTCGGCGATCGTGCAGTCGACCCGGTTGATCCGGCTGCCGTGAGCGGTGTCGGCCGGGGCTGAGCGACGGCCTCGTCGCAGACGAGGCCCCTGGCGCGAGGGTCGCTAGAACGGCACCCGCAGGTCGTGCGCGGCCCGGACGAGCCGGGCGACCCTCCGGAGTCGCCCGCGCCACCGGCGGTCGCGTGGGGTCGCGTCCTCGACCAGGTGGGCGGCAGCGGTCGCCGCAGGGATCGCCATGTGCCCATCAGATCGCGGCCGGGCACCGGCGCGGCGCCGGTCTCGGGAGCTGGACAGTGCCGCGCGGCGGATCCCTTGACCGCAGCGACCACCGCTCCGCGGAGCGGTGCGAGATGACTGAGAACGCCGACCTGCCTCAGCGAGGCGTGGTCCGGAAGCTCGCGGCTCGGAGGAGGCAGTGGAGCACCTGGACGGCGATCCGCCTCTGGGAACCGAGGATGCGTGCCGGCGACCCACCTCGGGACGTCATCCGGATGGAGCATCCGCTTGCTCCGTCCGTATGACGTCCCGAGCGACTGCGGCAGGATGGGCCCATGGCCATCCACATCACCGGAGACGACGCCGCCGACCAGGTGCTGACCGACGACCCGTTCGCACTCCTCGTCGGGATGATGCTCGACCAGCAGTACCCGATGGAGCATGCCTTCCGCGGGCCGGCCAAGATCCTGGACCGGTTCGGCTCGCTCGACCCGGGCCGCATCGCGGCCGCCGACCCGGAGGAGTTCGCTGCGCTGTGCGCGACGACCCCGGCCATCCACCGGTTCCCGGGCTCGATGGCCGCACGGCTGCAGGCGCTCGCCGCGCTGGTCGTGGACGAGTACGACGGTCACACCGAGCGACTGTGGAGCGAGGCGACGAGCGGCAAGGAGCTGCTCGCCCGGGTGATGGCGCTGCCGGGCTTCGGCAAGCAGAAGGCGCAGATCTTCGTGGCGCTGCTGGCCAAGCAGCTCGGCGTACGTCCGCCGGGGTGGCAGGCGGCCGTCGGCGCCTACGCCGAGGACGGCTACCGCTCGGTCGCCGACGTGGTGGACGACGGGTCGCTGCAGAAGGTACGCGACTTCAAGAAGCAGCAGAAGGCCGCGGCCAAGGCGACGTCCGGCTGAGTCCCGGACGGTGGCGTCGCCGGGGTCGCCGGGCCGCGTGTCAGGACCTCAGGGTGCCCGTGGCAGAATGTTCCTCGCGGCCCTTGACGTCACCGGGACGGGCCGCGCCCAAGAACTGGTTCGACTGTCGTTTCACGAGAGGTGTTCGTGTCCTCGAACGCGCGCAAGATGCTCCCTGCCGAGGTGCTGTCGCACCCTGCCGTCGTGGCCCTCATCGATCGAGGTACGCCCACCGGCAGCATCACCCCCGAGGAGGTCCGGCAGGCCAGTGAGGACGCGGCCGTCGAGCCCCGACACCTCAAGGCGCTGCTGGCGCACCTGAGCGGCCTCGGCATCTCGGTCGAGATCCCCGCGTCGACCCGGGCGGTCGCCGCGGCCTCGGCCCGCAAGACGACGACGGCGAAGACCGCGACCGCCACCAAGAAGGCGCCGGCCAAGAAGGCCGCCGCGCCCGCCAAGGCCGCCGCGCCGGCCAAGAAGGCCGCCGCGAAGAAGGCCGCCGCCGAGCCCGCCGTGGCAGCCACGCTCGGCCCCGACGGCAAGAAGGTGCTCCCGGACATTCCCGACGAGCAGTTCGAGAAGGACGTCCAGGTCGACCCGACCATCAAGGAGGCGGAGGAGGAGGCGACCGCCACCTCGACCTTCGTCGTCTCCTCGGCCGACGAGACCGACGAGCCCGCCCAGCAGGTGATGGTCGCCGGCGCCACCGCCGACCCGGTCAAGGACTACCTCAAGCAGATCGGCAAGGTCCCGCTGCTCAACGCCGAGATGGAGGTCGAGCTCGCCAAGCGGATCGAGGCCGGCCTGTTCTCGGAGGAGAAGCTCGCCAAGGGCGGCAAGCTCTCGCCCAAGGTCACCGAAGAGCTCGAGTGGATCGCCGAGGACGGCAAGCGCGCGAAGAACCACCTGCTCGAGGCCAACCTGCGCCTCGTGGTCTCCCTCGCCAAGCGCTACACCGGTCGCGGGATGCTGTTCTTGGACCTGATCCAGGAGGGCAACCTCGGTCTGATCCGTGCGGTCGAGAAGTTCGACTACACCAAGGGCTACAAGTTCTCGACCTACGCCACCTGGTGGATCCGTCAGGCGATCACCCGCGCGATGGC
>JBAWHI010000353.1:0-8709 GCA_049593675.1 Nocardioides sp. | reverse complement strand
ACCCTCGACATGGAGGACCACACCACCACCGACTCGACGCTGGCGATCCTGCGCGAGCTGCGCAAGGACTTCCCGGAGACCGGCGCCGTGGTGCAGTCCTACCTCCACCGCACCGAGGCCGACTGCCGGGCGCTGGCCCATGAGGGCTCCCGCGTGCGGCTGTGCAAGGGCGCCTACAAGCAGCCGGAGTCGGTCGCCTTCCAGGACAAGCTGGACATCGACCGGTCCTACGTCCGCTGCCTGAAGGTGCTGCTGGCCGGCGAGGGCTACCCGATGATCGCGACCCACGACCCGCGGATGGTCGAGATCGCGTCGTCGCTGGCGAGCCGCTACGGCCGGGAGCCGGGCAGCTACGAGTACCAGATGCTCTACGGCATCCGCCCCGACGAGCAGCGCCGCCTGGCCGCGCAGGGCGAGACGGTCCGCGTCTACGTGCCCTACGGTGCGGAGTGGTACGGCTACCTGATGAGAAGGCTCGCCGAGCGTCCGCAGAACCTGACATTCTTCCTGCGGTCCCTGATCTCGAAGAAGTAAGGACGCTCCCATGGCGCAGACCGCGATCCTCGGAGCCGGCGTGATGGGGGAGACCCTGCTCTCCGGGCTGGTGCGCGCGGGTCGCCGCGTCGACAACCTGCTGGTCGGCGAGAAGCGCCCCGAGCGGGCGCGTGAGCTCGAGGACCGGTACGGCGTGGCGGTGGTCGGCAACCTCGAGGCGGCCGAGAAGTCCGACACGATCGCCCTGGTCGTCAAGCCGCAGGACATGGGCGCGGTCCTCGACGAGATCGCCCCCGTGCTCCGTGCGGGCCAGCTGCTGGTCTCGCTGGCGGCCGGCATCACGACGGCGTTCATCGAGGCGCGCGTGCCCGCCGGCGTCGCCGTCGTCCGGGTCATGCCCAACACCCCGGCGCTGGTGGACGAGGGCATGGCCGCGATCTCACCCGGCAGTCACTGCAGCGACGCGGACCTCGCCGAGGCGGAGGCGCTGATGGCCTCGGTCGGCAAGGTGCTGCGGATCCCCGAGCGCCAGCAGGACGCCGTCACGGCGATCTCCGGCAGCGGTCCCGCCTACATCTTCTTCGTCGTCGAGTCGATGATCGAGGCCGGCGTCCACCTCGGGCTCCCGCGCTCGACCGCGACCGACCTCGTCGTCCAGACGCTGGTCGGCTCCGCGAAGATGCTCCGCGAGACCGGCACCCACCCGACGGTGCTGCGCGAGCAGGTCACCTCGCCCGCGGGCACCACCGCCGCCGCGCTCCGGGAGCTGGAGATCCACAAGGTCCGCGCGGCGTTCCTCGCTGCGATGGAGGCGGCGCGGGATCGCTCGCGCGAGCTCGCCGAGGGATCCTAGGGTCCGGCCGAGAACCACCGGCCTGCCACACTGGGCGGATGGCTATCTCGGAGCCCGACGTCCGTTTCTGGTTCGACCCCGTCTGCCCGTTCGCGTGGATGACCAGCAAGTGGGTCCGCACCGTGCAGCGGCAGCGGTCCTACGACGTGGAGTGGCGCTTCATCTCGCTGCGGCTGCTCAACAGCCACATCGACTACGACACCCACTTCCCGCCGGAGTACGAGGCCGGTCACAGCGCCGGGCTGCGGCTGCTGCGGGTCTTCGCCCAGGTGCGCGACGACCACGGGCCTGAGGCCGTGGAGCGGCTCTACCCGGCTGTGAGCTCGCGGATCTTCGACGTCGACCCGGGCGCAGCCGACGAGCTGCGCACCGACACGACGGCGCTGCTGGTGCCGGCGCTCGAGGAGGTCGGTCTCCCCAGGAGCCTCGCCGACCACCTCGACGACGAGGGCCGGGACGCCCAGATCCAGGCCGAGACCGACGAGGCGCTCGCCCTGACCGGCAAGGACGTCGGCACACCGATCCTGCACATCGCGCCGCCCGAGGGCGCTGCCTTCTTCGGGCCCGTGATCAGCCGGCTGCCCGACGAGGAGCAGGCCGGACAGCTGTGGGACCACGTGGTCGGGCTGGCGACGTTCCCCGGCTTCGCCGAGCTCAAGCGCAGCCTGCGCGAGCAGCCCCAGCTGCGCTCCTTCGGGGTCTCCGAGAGCGACACGGGCGTCCAGGAGGACTGGCACGCCGGCAGTCGCCGCCAGAAGAAGTAGCAGACCGGCGGGGTTGCCCCAGCGGGCAGACTGGCGGGATGGAGACCATCCGGACGCCCGAGGACCGATTCACCGACCTGCCCGGCTTCGCCTGGGAGCCCGCCTACGCCGAGATCCCCGACGGTGACGGCGGCTCGCTGCGGATGGCCTACGTCGACGCGGGCCCGGCCGACGGGCCGGTTGCGCTGCTGCTGCACGGCGAGCCGTCGTGGTCGTTCCTCTACCGCGACGTGATCGCGACGCTCGTCGCCGCCGGCGTCCGGTGCGTGGCGCCCGACCTGGTCGGCTTCGGCCGCTCCGACAAGCCGACTCGCCCCGCAGACCACTCGTTCGCCCGCCACGTCGAGTGGGTCCGCGCCCTGGCGTTCGACCACCTCGACCTGCGTGACGCCACGCTGGTCGGTCAGGACTGGGGTGGGCTCATCGGGCTCCGGCTGGTCGCCGAGCACCCCGACCGCTTCGCCCGCGTGGTCGCCGCGAACACCGGTCTGCCGACCGGCGACTTCGACATGCCGGAGATCTGGTGGCAGTTCCGCCGGGCGGTGGAGAGCGCCGAGGTGCTCGACGTCGGGAGGCTGGTCGCGTCCGGGTGTGCGCGCAGCATGTCCGACGACGTCCGGGCGGCCTACGACGCGCCGTTCCCGGACGAGGCCTCGAAGGCCGGTCCGCGGGCGATGCCGACGCTCGTGCCGACCCGTCCCGACGACCCGGCGACCGAGGCGAACCGCGCCGCCTGGGAGGTGCTGGGCCGGTGGGACAGACCGTTCCTGGTCGCCTTCTCCGACAGCGACCCGATCACGGGTGCGATGGCGCCGGTGCTGCGCAAGCTGGTGCCCGGCACCGCCGGCATCGAGCACCCCGTCATCGAGCGGGCGGGCCACTTCCTGCAGGAGGACGCGGGCGCCGAGCTGGGGGAGGCCGTCGCCGCCTTCATGACCTCCTGAGGGGGGCCGCCTCGCCCCTCATCGTCGGGGCCGCCGCCCACGCGACCGGCACCCGCCGCATGAGCAGCGCGTGGTCGAGCTCCGCGGCGCCGGGCGAGAAGACGGCCGTGTCCTCGAAGTACGACGAGTGCGAGCGGTCGACCCGGACCGGCTCGACCCGCCAGGCCGACGTCCGGAGCTCGAGGGCCTCGAACCGGCCGGTGGCACGAGCGGGGGAGTAGCCGAGCGCTCCGCCCTCGAAGAAGGTGGAGGCCTCCTCGAGGCTCTCGAAGAGCGTGGAGTCGAGGGTGCCGGCGACCCGGACCTCGACCTGGACCGTCGTCGTCCGGTCGTCGGTCGCAAACCCCACCCGCAGCCGGTCCTCGGTCTCCTCGACGTCGAACCCGGCGTGGTGGTGGACGCCGGGGAACAGCCGGCCGCCCAGGAGCACGTTCGCCCACGAGCTGCTGTCGCGGCGCGGCACGTAGACACCCGTCCGGATCGACCCGTCGGGCTCGTCCCACTCGACCGCGAACCGGTGTGCGGCGTTCTCGCTCGCGATGCCGACCCAGGCCGGCAGCCCGGCCGGCCGGATCGACCGGAGCCGGATCAGGCAGATCCCTGCCACCGCGTGGCCGTCGACCAGCTGCGGACGAAACGGCGCCGGCACCACGCGCGCTGCGACCTCCGGATCGATCCGGTAGTTGACCAGCAGCCGCCGGTCGATCTCGCTCGCGATCCGCGGCATCCACGGGGCGCTCACGAGCGCAGCTCCGTGACCAGGGCGACGACGTCGTCGACGACTCCACGGACCACCGGCAGTCGCGACATCCGGGCCAGGCGGTCCACGATCGGCACCAGCCGGTCCACGAGCAACCGGCTGCGGGCCTGGCCCTCGCTGGTGTCGTAGACCCAGAACAGCACAACCGCCATCTGCACCAGCCAGAGCAGACCGGGCAGCTCGCGTCGCAGGGCAGGCGCGAGCTTCAGGTCCGACCCGGCCACGAGCGTCTCGAAGATCGCGATGCTGGCCTCACGCGCGGGGGCCGACTCCGGGCTGAACGGTGACAGCGGGCTGGTCGGATCGGCGGCGTTGCGGAAGAACTGGGTCGCGAACTCGTGGTGCGGCGCCGCGACGTCCAGCCACGCCGACAGCACGGCGGCCAGCCGGTCCGCGAAGCCGGACTCGCGGGCGAGGGCCGCCTCGGAGGCCTCCGCGTGCTCGACCTGCAGACCGTCGTAGAACGCCTGGACCAGATGCTCCTTGGACCCGAAGTAGTAGTAGGCGTTGCCGACCGAGACGCCCGCCTCCGCGGCGATCGCCCGCATCGTGGTCCGGTCGTAGCCGTCGCGGCGGAACAGCCGCAGCGCGGTGTCGACGATCCGCTGCCGGGTGGTGGTCGCCTTCGCTGACGCCGCCTTCGCCGTCGTCGTCATCAGGACGGTCGATCGGCAGTCTTGAACGTGTTCAACTCCATCGTCGGAGGCTACGCCAGTTCTTGAACGCGTTCAAGACGTGCCGCGGTCCGTCATAGCCCGATCGCGGCCTGGGCTGCCGCGAGGATCGGCGCGGTGACCTCGCGGCAGCGTGCGGCGCCGGTCTCGAGGGCGGTGTCCACCACGGTCGGGTCGGCCTCCAGCTCGACGTAGCGCCGCTGCACCTGCTCGAGCTCGGCGACGACCGCGTCAGCGACGGCCCGCTTGAGGGCGCCGTAGGTCGTGATGCCGTCTGCCGACCCGCCGCACGCCGCCAGGATGTCGAGGAGGTTCGAGACGCCGGGCTTGTCGGCGCTGCTGCGGACCGCGTCCGGTCCGCCGTCGGAGTCGGTCACCGCCCGCGCCACCGTGCGACGTACGACGTCGGGCGGGTCGAGCAGCCGCACGACTCCGGCCGCGTCCCTGTCGGACTTGCCCATCTTGCGGGTCGGCTCATCGAGCCGCATTACCCGGGCGCCGGCGGCCGGCACCGTGATCTCCGGGATCGCGAACACCGGTCCGTAGCGTCGGTTGAAGCGGATCGCCAGGTCGCGAGCCAGCTCGACGTGCTGACGCTGGTCGGCACCCACCGGCACCTGTTGAGGTCGGTAGAGCAGGATGTCGGCGGCCATCAGTGCGGGGTAGGTGTAGAGCGACACCCGGGTCGACTCGACCCCGCGGCCCTTCTCCTTGAACTGGATCATCCGGTTCAGCTCGCCGGTCGTGGCGGTGCACTCGAGCAGGTAGGCCAGCTGCGTGTGCGCCGGCACCCGGCTCTGCAGGAAGACCGTCGACGCGTCGAGCCCGGCGGCGAGCAGCAGGGTCGCGGTCTCGCGGGTCAGCTCCCGCAGCCGGGCCGGGTCGTGCGCGGTCGTCATGGCGTGCAGGTCGGCGATGCCGTAGAAGCAGTCGGCCTCGTGCTGGGCAGCCGCCATCGGGCGCAGGGCGCCGAGGAGGTTGCCGAGGGTGAGGTGGCCGCTCGGGGTGAGCAGCGAGAGGCGGCGGTCGACGGGGTGGTTCATCAGAACTCCTGGTGATGAGAGCCCACGGGTCGCGCCGAAATGCATGACGGCCGCCCGTGGGCGGCCGGTGGGTGACGTTCGTGCGCGTCAGGAGGTGGTCCGCCCTCAGGCAGGCCACCAGTTCGTGGGACGCATCAGCACGGGACCAGGCTAGCGGTAGCGTCGCGGGCATGCCCGACTGTCCCGGACCTGCGACCGTCGTCTTCGACCCCAGCCTCACCCAGTACGACTTCGGACCTGCGCACCCGATGTCGCCGATGCGCGTCGACCTGACCATGCGGCTGGCCGCGGACCTCGGTGTCATCGGGAGCGCCGGCGGGGGAGGGCTGCGGCAGGTGCCGGCGCCGATGGCCAGCGACGACGCGATCGCGCGGATCCACGACGGCGCCCTGATCGAGGCCGTCATGAAGGCCGGGTACGACGAGCGCCACGGCCTCGGCAGCGACGACAATCCGGTCTTCCCCGGCATGCACCAGGCTGCGGCCCACATCGTCGGGGCGAGCGTGGAGGCGTTCCGTCAGGTCTGGTCCGGCGAGTCGCTGCACGCCGTCAACATCACCGGCGGCCTGCACCATGCGATGCGTGATCGCGCGAGCGGCTTCTGCATCTACAACGACGTGGCGATCGGCATCCAGCACCTGCTCGACCAGGGCGCCGAGCGGGTCGTGTACGTCGACGTCGACGTCCACCACGGTGACGGCGTCGAGCGGATCTTCTGGGACGACCCTCGGGTGCTCACCATCTCGCTGCACGAGACCGGGCAGATGCTGTTCCCGGGCACCGGCTTCCCTGCGGACCTCGGTGGCCCCGAGGCGCTCGGAACGGCCGTCAATGTCGCGCTTCCGCCCGGCACCGGCGACGGTGGTTGGCTGCGCGCCTACCACGCGGTCGTGCCGCCCCTGGTGCGCGAGTTCAAGCCGGACGTGCTCGTCACCCAGCACGGCTGCGACAGCCACATCGAGGACCCGCTGGCGCACCTGATGCTCACCGTCGACGGCCAGCGTGCGACGTACCTCGCGCTCCACGAGCTCGCCCACGAGGTCTGTGACGGCCGGTGGGTGGCCACCGGAGGCGGTGGCTACGCGCTCGTCGACGTGGTGCCGCGGGCGTGGACCCACCTGCTGGCGATCGTGGGCGGGAGCCCCCTCGAGCCGCTGACCGACACCCCGGAGGGCTGGCGCGACCACATCCGGACCGCGCTGGGCCGAGTCGCCCCGCACCGGATGACCGACGGCCGCACCCCGGCCTACCGGGACTGGGCCGCGGGCTACGACCCGGACACCTGGTTGGACCGCTCCATCCATGCCACCCGGATGGCGGCCTTCCCGCTGCACGGCCTGGACCCGCTCCCCTGAGGGTGTCGGCGCGTGGACTGTTCGCGCCCCGAATGGCAAGCGGACACGCCGGGTCCCGCGAGCTACTTTGGTGAACCCCTTCCCCACGAGTCACATCAGGCCCTATTCTCACTGAGCGCGACGCGTGCACGCACCGGCGGGGAAGCCGGTGGCGCGTCGGACAGAAAGTCGGTGCACCATGGCTACCAACTCCGGGGAGAACTCCGAGTCGAAGTTCCTGACCGTCGCCGAGGTGGCGGCGATGATGCGCGTCTCGAAGATGACCGTCTATCGCCTGGTCCACAACGGCGACCTACCCGCCGTGCGGGTCGGCCGGTCCTTCCGCGTCCTCGAGGAGGACGTCGACGAGTACCTCCGCAAGAGCTTCTACAGCGCCGGTTGAGCCTGGCCCTCGCAGGCCGGGTCGGCCCCCGGGAGAACCGGCCGCGACCGTGGGCCGGTCCGACCCCCGGCCGGATTCTGTTGCGCAGCGTGCGGCGGATAGGCTTACCCGGTCCCCGGGAGCCTTCCCGGGCAACGCAGTACTGCTGTTGAAAGGTTTCCCGTGGGTTCTGTCATCAAGAAGCGTCGCAAGCGCATGGCGAAGAAGAAGCACCGCAAGCTGCTGAAGAAGACGCGCGTGCAGCGTCGCAAGCTCGGCAAGTAGCGCCGGCCCGACCGCCACATGGGGAGCGCCGGCAGGGTCGTCCTGGTCACCGGGGTCTCGCGCGACCTCGGCCGGCGGTTCGCGCGCTCGCTGGCAGCCGACCCCGACGTCGCTCGGGTGATCGGGGTCGATGCGGTCCCGCCGCGCGGTGACGTCGGCGACGTCTCCTTCATCCGTGCCGACATCCGCAACCCGGTCATCGCCAAGGTGATCGTCAAGGAGGACGTCGACACCGTCGTCCACATGAGCGTCATCGCCACCCCCGGCAGCGCCGGTGGGCGGAACACGATGAAGGAGCTCAACGTCATCGGGACGATGCAGCTGCTGGCCGCCTGCCAGAAGGCGCCGGGGCTGCGCAGCCTCGTGGTCAAGTCGTCGACGACCGTCTACGGAGCCGGCCCGCGCGACCCCGCCATGTTCACCGAGGACATGGAGCCGCGGACCGCGGCGCGCGCCGGGTATGCCAAGGACGTCGCCGAGGTCGAGGGCTACGTGCGCGGGTTCGCCCGACGTCGACCCGACGTCCGGGTGACCATGATCCGCGCCGCCAACGTGGTCGGTCCCCGCGTCACGAGCCCGCTCACGTCGTACTTCCGGCTGCCGGTCGTGCCGACCGTGCTCGGCTTCGACGCGCGGCTGCAGTTCCTGCACGAGAGCGATCTGCTCGGCGTGCTGCGCCACGCGACCTCGACCGATGTCGCCGGCACCTTCAACGTGGCCGGCGACGGCCTGCTCACGCTCTCGCAGGCCGTGCGCCGACTCCGCCGCCCGACCGTGCCGCTGCCGCAGTTCGCGCTCGGTCGCGCCGGGTCGGCCCTGCGCTCGGCCCGGCTCGCTGACTTCTCCCCCGAGCAGGTCGCGCTGCTGACCTACGGGCGCGGCGTCGACACGACCCGGATGCGGGCCGAGCTCGGCTTCGAGCCCGCCTACTCCACCGCCGAGGCGTTCGCGGACTTCACCGCCCCGCTCCCCGTCACCGGGGGGCGCACCGAGAAGGTGCTCGCCCGGGTCGCCTCGGCGCTGCCCGAGCCCGATCCCCTTGTGTCCGGGTCCGGGCTGTCCGCGCGGGGAGGTCGTAGCCGTGGGTGATGCGGAGATCACCCCGAACGGCACCCGCGGTCGCCCCGGGCGCGGGACCGGCACCCCGCCCTCGTCGGCCGCGCGTGGCCTGGCAG
>JBAWHI010000352.1:0-29366 GCA_049593675.1 Nocardioides sp. | reverse complement strand
GGGCCAGGGCGACCCCCAGGTCGGCGACGACGAGGTACGCGGTGCGCCGCAGCGGTTCCGCGTACGCCGCGATCATGGCTGCCGTCCAGGCGACCATGACCACCACGCACACCACGCCGGCGGCGGGATGGTCGAAGTTGTCGGCCCGGTAGAGGTTCAGGGCGACGGCGTTGAGCAGGACGACGACCCGCAGCACCGCCAGCGCCCGGAATAGCCGGTCCTCGACCGCGAGGTCCGGCCGGGTCCACAGCCCCCGCCGGGTCAGCGTCCCGGTCAGGACGCCTGCTTCTCGCCGGCCACGTCCTCGACCGCGGCCTCCATCGCGTCGGTCTCCTTCGCGTCGGTCTCCTTCGCCTCGCGCTCGAGCCGCTTCGACTCCTCCTTGGCGCGGGTGGCGTACTGGTCGACGTACTCCTGGCCCGAGAGCCGCATGATCTCGTACATGATCTCGTCGGTGATCGAGCGAAGGATGTAGCGGTCGCGCTCCATGCCCTCGTAGCGGGAGAAGTCCAGCGGCTTGCCGAAGCGCACCACCGGCCGGGTGAATCGGCCGAAGGTCTTGCCCGGAGGTGCCACGACGTCGGTGCCGACGACCGCGACCGGGATGACGGGCACCTTCGACTCCAGCGCCAGCCGGGCGACGCCGACCTTGCCGCGGTACAGCCTGCCGTCGTGGGAGCGCGTGCCCTCCGGGTAGATCCCGAACAGCTCGCCCTCGGCCAGGAGCCGCTTCGCCGAGATGATCGCCCCCTCGGAGGCGTTGCCACCCGCTCGGTCGATCGGCACCTGGCCGGAGCCGGCGAAGAACGTCTTCTGGAGCCAGCCCTTGATCCCGGTCCCGGTGAAGTACTCCGCCTTCGCCACGAAGGTGACCCGGCGCGACAAGGTGAGCGGCATGAAGAGCCAGTCGGCGTACGAGAGGTGGTTGCTCGCCAGGATCGCCGGCCCCTCGACGGGCACGTTGTCCGCGCCGAAGGCCTGCGGCCGGAAGACCAGCTTCAGCCATGGACCGAGGGCGATCCACTTCAGGAACCAGTAGAACACCGACACCTCCATGCCCGACTCGAGTCCGCTCGACGCCGGAAGCCTAGACCGTCCGAGAGCAGTTCCCCTATCCCCAGTCAGCAGATGGGCCACCTGCGGCCCTGCTGTGGGGCATAGTGCGGCCATGACTGTGCACCCGCTCGCGTCGCCGCTGTCCGTCGCCGCCCAGCCCGAGAAGACCGGCGGACGGAAGATCGGGGTGCTGCTCAGCCACGGTTTCACCGGCCAGCCCGCCTCGATGACTCCCTGGGGCCAGGCGCTGGCCGGGCAGGGCTACGCCGTCGAGGTGCCCCGCCTTCCCGGCCACGGCACGACCTGGCAGGAGCTGAACACCCTGACCTGGGTGGACTGGTACGCCGAGCTCACCCGCGCCTTCGACCGGCTGCGAGCCGACAACGACGCGGTCGTGGTCGCCGGTCTGTCGATGGGTGGGGCCCTGGTGCTCCGTCTCGCGGCCGACCGTCCCGACGAGGTCGCCGGTGTCGTCGTGGTGAACCCCGCGGTCGCCACCAAGCGGTTCGACGTCAAGCTGCTCCCGGTGCTCAAGCACGTCGTGAAGTCGTTCCCGGGCATCGCCAACGACATCAAGAAGCCCGGGGTCGAGGAGCACGGCTACACGCGGACGCCGCTCAAGGCGGTCCACTCGATGATGCAGCAGTGGCCCGGTCTGGTCGCCGACCTGCCGAGGATCACCGCGCCCGTGCTCTACTTCCGCTCGACCGAGGACCACGTCGTCGACGAGGCGTCCGAGCCGCTGATCACCGGCGGCGTCTCCTCGACCGACCTGAGCGTCGTACGACTGGAGAACAGTTACCACGTCGCCACCATCGACAACGACGCCGAGCTGATCTTCAGCGAGTCCGCGGCGTTCGTCGCCCGGGTCACCGCCCCAGGCTGACCGGAGGAGGCATACGCTCGGAGGGTGCAGCCGGAACGCCACGACGGACACCACGAGGACGATGCGGACGATCGCGCCTGGAAGTCGATCGTGGAGAACTACGGCGACCGGGCCCAGATCGATGATCAGCCGCCGGCGTCTCCCCCGTCTGATCCGGCTGCCGAGTCCTCCACCGCCCCGTTCGGCGGTCGGTTCGGCGACCCCCGAGTGTTCGCCCTCGATGACGAGAACGAGCCGTTCACCGGTGCGACCGACGCCGCCGAGGCCGAGGAGCGCTTCGTCCCGCCTCCGCCTCCACCGCTGCCCACCGTCGCGCCCGACCGGATGCTCGCCTGGGCCGGCATCTTCGGCTCCCCCGTCGTGCTGCTGTGTGCCCTGATCTTCTCGATCTCGATCCCGACCTGGCTGGGCTACCTGCTGGTGATGGGGTTCGTCGGTGGGTTCCTCTACCTGGTGGTGCGGATGCCGCGCGAGCCGCGCGACCCGTGGGACAACGGCGCTCAGGTCTAGCGGAGCCGCGCCAGCGGATCCGCTGGTGGTGGTCGAGCGAGCCGCGCGAGCGAGCCTGCGAGGTCGCGACCGGCGTGTCGAGACCGGGTCGGTGGGAGCACGACCGGCCCCGACGATGGGCCGTCGAGGTGGCTAGTGTGACCTCGTGAGCGCCAACGAGACCGTCGAGATCACCGGCCACCTGATGGATCACGGGATCCTGTCCCGCGTCCTCGACGACATCCGGGAGTACGGCGGCGACTACTCCATCGACCGCTTCGACGTCGGCCGCGAGACCGATGACCCCTCGCACGCGCTGATCACGGTCATCGCCGAGGACGACGAGTCGCTGCAGCGGATGCTGATGCGGCTGCAGACCCGCGGTGTGAACGCGGTCGACCCCGGTGAGGCCGAGGTCGCGCCCGCGGTGACCGACGGGGTCTTCCCGGACGGCTTCTACTCGACCACGAACCTCGAGACCCGGGTCCGGGTCGAGGGTCGCTGGCTGGCGGTCGACAACCCCGAGATGGACTGCGGCCTGGTCCTCGAGCGCGACGCCGAGGACCACCCGGTGCGGGTCTACACCCTGCCGATGTCGGACGTCCGCGCCGGGATGCTCGTCGTGACCGGTGCCTCGGGCATCCGGGTGGCCGTTCCCACACCGCAGAGCACCGGCGAGGCCTTCGGGTTCATGGAGTCCGAGGTGTCCTCCGAGAAGCCGCAGGCGGTGCTGGTCCGCCAGGTCGCCGACGGCATGCGTGAGGCCAAGGCGGCCGGCAAGAAGGTGCTCTGGGTCGGCGGTCCGGGGGTCGTCCACACCGGCGCCGCTCCGGCCATGGTCGCCATGGTGCACGCCGGCTTCGTCGACGTCCTCTTCGCCGGCAACGCCCTGGCCACCCACGACATCGAGTCCGCCCTCTACGGCACCAGCCTCGGCGTCGACCTGGCCATGGGCCGCGGTGTCGAGCACGGCCACGAGCACCACATCCGGGCGCTGAACACCATCCGCAAGGAGGGCTCGATCCAGGCCGCGGTCGAGAGCGGCGTCCTCACCGGCGGGATCATGCACGCGCTCGTCACCCAGGGCAAGGAGTTCGTGCTGGTCGGCTCGGTGCGCGACGACGGTCCGCTCCCCGACGTCTACACCGACGTGCTCGACGGCCAGCGCGCGATGCGGGGGCAGCTCCAGGACGTCGGCTTCTGCCTGATGGTGGCGACCATGCTGCACTCGGTCGCGACCGGCAACATCCTCCCGGCGTCGATCCCCCTGGTGTGCGTCGACATCAACCCGGCGACCGTCACCAAGCTCGCGGACCGCGGCTCCTCGCAGGCCCGCGGCATCGTCACTGATGTGGGGCTGTTCCTCGAGCAGCTCGCCGTCGAGCTCGTGCCCGAGTACCGACGCTCCTGAACTTCTGCCGGGCGAGGTCGGCGGCGCCGATCGCGCCGGCCTCCGGCCCGAGCCCGGCGCGTACGACGGGCGGCACGGTGCGGTGCGCCCGGCCCACGAGCGAGGCGCCCATCGCCGCGCGTGCGGGCTCCAGGAGCAGGTCGCCTGCCGCCGACAGTCCACCGCCGATGACCACGATCTCCGGGTCGAAGGCCGCCACCAGGTTGGCGGTGCCGATGCCCAGCCACTCGCCGACCGACGCGAACGCAGCGAGCGCGACCGGGTCGCCGGCCTCCGCGGCCTCGGTGACCATCGGTCCGGTCAGCCGCGCCGGGTCTGCGCCGCAGGCCTCCTCGAGCGCGGTCGGCTCGGTGCCGATCCGGCTCCGGGCGAAGCGGACCAGCGCGTTGCCGCTGGAGTACTGCTCCCAGCAGCCGGTCCCCCCGCACTCGCACGGCAGGCCGTCCGGCACCACCTGCATGTGGCCGTACTCCCCCGCCATGCCGTTGTAGCCGCGGTGCACGGCGCCGTCGAGCACGATCGCACCGCCGATGCCGGTGCCCATCGTGATGACGACCGCGTTCTCGGCGCCGCTGACCGCGCCGTAGGCGAGCTCGGCGCGGGCCGCGCAGTTGGCGTCGTTGTCCAGCACCACCGGGGCGCTCCACCGCTCGGCCAGGCGGGCCCGGACGCCCTCGTCGCGCCACGGCAGGTGGGGCGCGAACCGCACCCGCTCCCCCTGGGCGTCGACGAAGCCGGCGGCCGCGATGCCGATCGCGGAGGGCCGACGTACGCCGGCGATCTCCTCGACCGCGTCGGTCAGCGCGTCCTCGATGAGGCTGGCCTCCACGCGCCGCCCGGGCGTCGTGCGCCTCGCCGTGCGCAGCACCCTTCCTGTCGAGGAGACCGCGGCTGCGAGGACCTTGGTGCCGCCGATGTCGACGCCGATGAAGAGAGCCACGGGGGCTATTCGACCAGATGGCCGGCTCAGGACCTGCGACCGTGGGCTTCGGGTGCGCACGGGCGCCTGCGACGATCAGCCACAACGGGGAGCACGCGGTGCGGGCGAGATGGGCTCCAGCACTGGAGGCTCACGCTGCTCGTCACCGCAGCCGACTCGGGTCCTGGCCGCGACGATCCGGTCAGTCCTGCAGCAGGGTAGCGGTCCAGACCCGCACGACCAGGTCGACGTAGGCCGCGGCGTCCAGTCCTCGGGAGGTGACGAGCTCGTAGTACTCAGGACCGTTCATCGACCACACCAGGTCTGCGACCCAGTCGTCGTCGAGGCCGGGCCGCAGGTCGCCGGTGGCGCGTAGGTCGGCCGCGAAGATGCGCATGTTGGCGGCCCGTCGCGCCCCAACGGCGGCGTACTGGTCTCGAGCCTCCGGCTCCGTGCGACCGGCTTCGCGCAGGGCGAGCAGCAGTGGAACCGTACGAGGCAGCAGCCGGCCCAACGCGCCGGCGTACACCTCGATCTTGCGACGAGCGGTGCGCGCGGCACGCACCGCGGCCACATAGTCCCGCTCGAGGGCCGGGACCGGGCCCGCCCCCTCGGACAGCTCGTCGTCGTGCACAGCCAGCAGCAGCTGGGACTTGCGGCCGATGCTGGTGTAGACGGTGTCGACCGAGACGCCCGCGGTCCGAGCCACCTCGGCCACGGACGTCTCGGTCCACCCCCTGGTCGTGAACAGGCCGCGGGCCGCCTCGATGACAGCGCGCCGGGTCTGATCCGCGGCAGCCCGGCGGACCGGGGAGTCGTAACGACGTCTCTTGACCAGCTCAGCCATGCGTCCTAGCCTAGCAATTCATCCGAAGTGACTTCGGATGAAGAGTGCAGGAGCCACGATGGTGACCACGCCCGCTCAGTCCGACCAACCATGCGTCGTCATGCGCGCACCCGGCACGGCCCGAGGCACCTGGGCCATGGCCTCGCTGTTCGAGCACTTGCTCGAAGCACCGGAGAGTGGCGGATCGCTGGGCGTCGCCCTCGTCACCCAACCGGTCGGGGTGGCGACGCCGCTGCACCGGCACACCCACGAGGCCGAGGCGTTCTACGTCCTCGAGGGACGCATCGACTACCAGACCGGCGACGAGCTCTACGAGCTGTACACCGGGTGCTTCCTACATCTCCCGGCCGGCATCCCGCACGCCTTCCGGATCCGTGGGGACGAGCCGGCTCGCTTCCTGGCGCTCACGGCTCCCGGAGGGCTGCTCGGCCTCTACGACGAGGTCGGCATTCCTGCGACCGAGCAGCGACTCCCCGGTCCGGACGCACTCCCACCGGAGGTCGAGATCGCGCGCTGGGCAGAGGTCGGCCCGCGATACGGCCTCGAGGTCCTCGGCCCCCCGCTGCCGGAGTAGGCGCCCCGCGGACCCTGCCGCGTGTCACGTGACGTCGCGATCGGCCCTGCCTGTCGCAGACCCCTCGCCGCCCACGAGCGTGGGTCGGAAGCGGACAGCGAGATCGGCCTGGATCCGGCTGTAGCGCGTCAGGAAGGCGTGCTCGTCGAGCCGCTTGCGGCGAAGCCACCCGGTGACCTCGGCGTTGCACTTGCTGGAGTTGCACGAGCGGCAGGCCGGGACGACGTTGTCCCAGGTGTAGCGCCCTCCCCGCGAGACGGGCAGGACGCAGTCACGGTCGAACGCGACCGCCGTGACACCGCAGTAGGCGCACCCGCCCCAGGCGGCCTGCAACGCCGTCCACTGCTCCGCGTCGAGGTCGTGGACGACCGCGGCCATGCGGCGCCGGCGTCGACTGGCGGCTCTCGCCGCACGACCGCCCCGTGCCATGGACCCAGGCTAGGCCAGAGCGACGGTCGACCAGGGGACGACGAGCCCTCGAGCGGTGGAGGCGTGTCCGGATCGCGGTCGCCTGCGGACCCTGTCCCCTGACTACGCCGATGGGGCCGACAGGCCGTTCAACACCCGGGTCATGTCGTCCTCGGTGTCGCTGCCGATCTTCTCGAACACGAGCTTCACCACGGGGTCGGCGAGCTTGGCCGCGCCGCTCATCTCGATCACGGCCTCGTAGGTGATCTCGCTCCCGGTCCCGGCCGGTACGACGGTGATGTTGTCGGTGGAGGTCGCGGTGTCGTTCTTCCCGACGAGCACCAGTCCTCGATCGGTGAGCTCCGTGAGCTCGTACTCCAGCTCGGTCGACACTCCGGCGATCTTGGACACGTTGTGCCAGCGGCTGCCGACCTGCACCGGACCGTCGTCGAGACGGGTGCACCTCTCGGTGCCGGGGTCCCACTCCTCAGCGTGGCCGAAGTCCTTGAGGTAGTCGAGGACGACGGACGGCGGCGGCTTGACGGTGAAGGTGCGGCTGACTGTGGTCATGTCCTCCACTGTGCCCTTCACACCAAGGGGTGAACCCACACCGCCACGGCCCGGCCGCCCCGGTTCGGGGTACGGCGCCGCGCGGGTCGAGGCCGGACCAGCCTGTGGACACACGCCTCCGATCGTGACCGCTTCGTGACCCAGACCCCTGTGGAACAAGGGCTTCTGAGCGTCTCGGTGTCGGTGGTCGGTGCTTGGGTAGAGGCATGTCGGCGATCGCGATTCCCCACCACCGGATCAGTGTCGCGACCGCGCATGTCCACGCCGAGCTCGACACCGTCTCCGACGCCTCGGTCTGGTCGATGGACGCCGTCGAGACCGGCCACACCCTGGTCGCGCTGGAGCGCGCCGAGGCCCGCCTCGTCGAGCTGAAGGCGCGCGTGGCGGCGCACGCCGACGATCTCCACGTCGGCCAGGAGGTCGGCGCCTCCTCGGCAGCCAACTGGCTGGCCCACGAGACCAGGGCCACCCGGCCTGCCGCGCACGGGTCGGTCCGGCTCGGCCACGACCTCGAGGCCCACTCGCTCACTCGCGATGCTCTCGCGGCCGGCGACGTCGTCGCCGAGCAGGCGCGGGTGATCATCCGATGGGTCGACAAGCTCCCCGACGCCCTCGACGCGCAGACGGTCGAGAAGGCCGAGACGCACCTGCTCGAGCAGGCCCGCCACCACGATGCACGGGCTCTCAACCAGCTCGGCAAGCACCTGTTCGAGGTCATCGCACCCGACGAGGCCGACGCCCGCGAAGCGGCGCTGCTGGAGCGGGAGGAGCTCGCCGCGGCCAGGTCGGCGCACCTGCGCATGCACGACGACGGCGTCGGCAGGACCCACGGCACGTTCACCATCCCGACCCTCCATGGCGCCATGCTCACGAAGATGCTGACTGCGCTGTCCGCGACCCGGCACGTCGCAGCCACGCGAGGGGCAGGCGTCGAGCGTCCGCCGACTCCTGAGGCGATGGGGCAGGCGCTCTGCGATCTCGTCGAGCGCTATCCGGCCGACAAGCTCCCGCGGACCGGCGGCGTCAGCGCCACCGTGGTCGTCACCATCGACCTCGACGTCCTGATCGGCCGTCTGGAGCAGGCCGGCGTCCTGGACACCGGCGACCGGATCTCCCCCGCGGCGGCGCGCCGGCTCGCCTGCGAGGCCGGCGTGCTCCCTCTCGTCCTCGACGGCCGCTCCCAGCCGCTCGACCTCGGGCGCAGGCGTCGGCTCTTCTCCGACTACCAGCGGGTCGCGATGGGCGTCCGCGACGGCCGCTGCCGGGCAGAAGGCTGCGACCGCACCACCGGACTGCACGCCCACCACCGCCTCCGCTGGGTCGACGGAGGCAACACCGACCTCGCGGACGGCGTCTCGCTCTGCTCGTGGCACCACGCGCGAGCGCACGACACCCGCTACGACGTCACCTACCACCCCCACGGGAGGGTCGAGTTCCATCGTCGGACGTAACGATCGCCAGGTGCCGCCCGCACCGGAGCCTCGTCGGACGACCCGCTCGCGGGCACTGCCAGACCCCTTCACCGATCCGGTCCACCGCTCCGGTGAGGCGGTCAGGCTGTTGGTCGTGCGTTGAGCAGTCCGTCAGCGACGCGGTCGAGAGCGAACCGGAACTGTCGTTCAGGGTCCGTCGCGGCCTGATAGACCTCGCCGGCAGCCTGCCCGACGCGAGATGCCAGCGGGAACTGCCGATCGGCCACCAGCTCTGCCATCGCCTCGGCGTTCGCCGCCCACCACTCCAGCTCGGTGAGCCCCGATCGTCGTTCGGCACTCACGACCGCGTGCCGCGACCTCACGGCGGTGGCGGCGATCCCCTCGAGCAGGACGACCGCTTGATCCATCTCGATGTCCGTCAGACCGAGGCCGTCGACGGCGCTCAGCTGCCACTCGTAGCGCGCCACGGCCTGCGGTCCCAGCCACGCTCGCAGTCCGTCGACCTCGAGCAGCCATGGGTGCTCGCTCAGCTCGGCATAGGCCGACTCGGCGACGGCCTCCACCCGCCGGCGCACCTCGTCGCGGTGCGTGGGTCGCTCGGTCCTGCCGAGCACCTGGTCGACCATGAGCACCACGAGCTCGTCGCGACCCGGGACGTAGGTGTAGAGCGTCATCGCCCCGAGGCCCAGCGCTCGCGCCAGCCCACGCATCGACACGGCGGCAAGGCCGTCGGCGTCGGCGAGCTCGATCGCCGCGTCGAGCACCTCGTCGAGAGACGCCTTCTGCTTCGGCCCGCGACGAACGGGTGGGCGGCCGTCGGGCTCGCGCCACAGCAGCGGCAGGACCGGATCAGGATCATTCATCTGCGGATCCTAACGATCTCCGTACGCCGTACGGAACAAATCCGACGGCCGGCTCGTTCAACTCGGTACTCGCACCGGCGATGCCGGGCGATCCACGGCGCTGTCGACCCAGCGCCGCCAGTGACCGGCGGAAGGACAGCCCCTTGACCCTTGCCGAACAGGCCCAGAACCTCGTCGACCTCGGAGTGCACGAGCTGGCCGACATCTCCGCAGACGATCTCCGGGCTCATGCACGCAAGCTCCCCGAGACGCCCGGCACGATCCTCGCGGTGCATCCGGCACTGGCCCCCGCCAGCCGTCTGGCGACCCTGCTGAGCCGTCATCACAAGCCGGGCTTCGTGGTCGCCGACCTGACCGATCTCGATCAGTTCGAGCCGATCGAGAGCGTCGAGGTTCCGGATGCGCCGCTGTACCTCGTCCACGACGTGACCCGCGGCGACGAGATGCGGAACTGGAGCCCCGACGAGGCGCTCGCGGCGATCACGTCCTCGGGTCGCAGCCCCCTGACCATCAGCGAGGGGATCAGCTGGCTGCTGCAGGAGCCGAAGCTCCTCGAACCCAACCACTGCTTCATGACCATCGCCTCGCGCCTGTCACGGGGGTCGCGACTGGATGCCCGTACGCCGGCGATCTGGATCAGCGGGGGCACCGGCCGCGACGGCAAGGACGCCAAGGACGCCCCGAAGGTCGGCTGGTGCTGGGCAGGCAATCGACACACCTGGCTGGGCTTCGCGACGACCAGTCACCGCAGCCCCTGATGCCGGGGAGCGACGACACCCCGATCCCTCGTCCGCGCCGAGGAGCGGCCGCAAGGGGCTCCTGACCCTTTCGGTTCCAGGTGACTTCGACGATGCTGAATCGGAGGCGAAGGCACCCGGGCCACGCCGTGTCGACGGAGGCGAGAGATGAAGATCTCGAAGAGACTGGCCGGCACCGCGGTCGTCGTGGCGATGGTCCTGGGGGTTCCTGCAGTCGCCTCCGCGGAGACGGTTCGCCGCGACGATGCGCGGGGAGACGCACCCGCCCGCATCGACGTCAGCCGGGCCACCTACACCCACTCGCAGGACCGGGTTCGCGTCGTCGCGCGCATTCCGGAGCTCGGTCGCGCCGGCAAGGCTTCCCTGAGCATCTCGAAGTTCGAGGTGTTCGAGGCCGGCTACGTCGTTCAGATCAAGAAGCGTGCCGGCGAACCGCCGCGAACGAAGCTGCTCTACTTCAACCACTTCGACCTCGAACGGCGCCGCTGCGCCGACGTGTCAGGGACCTGGAAGCGACACCGGGTGAGCCTGTCCGTTGCTCGAACGTGCCTCACCGGCCACCAGCGCCGCCAGGTGTTCGCCCAGTTCGGCATCCAGCGCGGCTCTCGCGTCGACCGCGCTCCCGCCGTCAAGCGACTCGACCGATCCTGACCGCGCCCGCGCAAGACCGGGCCGACGCAAGACCGGGCCGGCGCAAGACCGGGCCGGCGCAAGACCGGGCCGGCACCTCGGCCGGCCATAGAGAACGGGGATCACCACAGGGCCACGGGCTGAGACGCTCGCGGTTTGCCGGTCGGGTGTTCCAGGAACACTCACCCTCGCGCGCGCAGCACCTGCGGGAACAACAACTGTTGATCGACGACTCAGTCAGTGAGGGACACGTATGTGCCGAGTTCTCGCCTACATCGGGCCGGAGATTCCGCTGGAGAACCTGCTGCTCAAGCCGGAGAACAGTCTCGTCAACCAATCCCTCGACCCGGAGCGCCACCCGGAGCTCCAGCTGGCGGGGTGGGGGTTCGGGGCCTGGGGCGAGCGGCTCCTCAAGCCCGAGGACCCCTTCATCTATCGCCGACCCACGGCGGCCTTCTACGACGACAATGCCGAGCGCATCATCCCCAGCCTCCAGGCCAGCACGATGCTGGCCCATGTGAGAGCGGCCGCCTACAACTCGAAGGCCGTTCTGGTCGACGAGAACTGTCATCCCTTCTCCTTCGAGGGGACCCCGTGGATCATCGCCCAGAACGGCTACCTCCCGGGCTGGCAGCTCCTGCAGCGCGAGCTGCTGCAGCACTGTGAGGACAGGTATCTCGAGCAGATGCGGGGCTCGACCGACACGGAGTTCCTCTACGTGCTGTTGCTGTCCCTGCTCGACGGCGACGGCGACGAGGACGTGCGACGCGCCGTCGAGCAGATGCTGGCGCTCATCGCCCGGGCGATGAAGGCCCTCGACCTCGCAGCACTGACCAAGCTGAAGATGGCCCTGGTGTCCCCGAACAGGATCATCGGGATCAACGTCGGCCTCGGGCACCAGGGCGAGACCGATCCGTCCGGAGACTGGAGAGAGCTACGAAAGTCCGGTCCGGGCACCGACGACTTCGCACTGTCCATGCTCCTGGAGCCGATGTACCTGCTCATGGGTCGCAACTTCCAGCACGACCAGGCCTCCTACGACTTCGAGGTGTGCACCGAGGAGGAGGCGACGTCCGTCATCTTCGCCTCCGAGCCCTTGACCGAGGGCCACGACGGTTGGTCGACCTTGGAGTTCGGCGAGATCGTGTTCCTCGAGAAGACGGGCGAGCACGTCACGCGGAATGTCAGCAGCTTGAAGGCGTAGTCGCGCTAGCAGGCCCACCTCACAGCACGCACTCCAACCGACGCTGAAGTGGTCCGCAACCGAACGTGTGACCGGTCGACACCTCGCTCTCGGACGTGGTGAGCCAATGACGGCGAACCGACCACGCATGTCGGACCTTCCCCGTACGGTTCGCCCGTGACCATGCTCCCTCCACCGTCTCCACCGGCTCCGCCCACTCCGCCATCCCCTCCGACAGACGGGTCGGGCGGCACGTCGGCCACGTTCCCCCCGCCGACCGGTGCCCAGGTGCTCCGAGCGCTTCGAGCGCCGGCGGTCGGCTATGCGTGGCTCCTTCTCGGTGCCGTCGTGGTGATGATCCTGATCGTGGTCGCGGCCAACGTCGGCTCGACCGGTGCCGACACGGGCATCGAGTCGGACGACACCAACGCGATCGGTGTGCTGATCGGGATGCCGTTCCAGATCGCCGGGATGGCCCTCCTGGGCTCGCTGCACTTCACCGAGGACGGCATCCGCGCCTCGCTGTTCCTGCCACCCCTGGCCCTGACCGGTCTCTACCTGCTGATGACCGCCCGCGCTGCCCGCCGGTGCGAGGCGGTCCCGGCGACTGGGACCCGGGCACTCCTCGGCGCCATCGTCGGACTCGTCGTGGCGCTGGTCGTCACGCCGCTCACCTGGGTTCTGGCGATGCGCGAGGACGGCGCCGCCGTGCACACCGCGTCCATCAGTCTCTTCTTCGGGGTCTGGATCCTCACCGGCCTGGCGTCGTACGCCGGGACGTCCCGTGCCGCGGGAGCCGGCCGGCCGGCGTGGGTCCCGTCGGACTACGCCTCTGCGGCCCGGCTCTGGCTCGGCTCGGTGGGAGTCTGGCTGGTCGCCTCCCTCGTGGTGCTCACCGTCGTGGCGGCCGTCGAGGTCGACCTCTGGATGGCGATCCTGTTCCCGGTGTGGGGGGTGACCGCCGGGCTCTACACCTACGCGCTCGGACACTTCGGCAGCCTCTCGTTCGCCGGGGAGAGCACCAACATCGGCGACCTCGGCGCGGGCTGGGCGATCGCGCTGGTCGTTGCCGCGCTCGCGCTCGCCGTGCTGACCAGCATCGCCTGGCACCTCCGACGTGACACCCGGGAGCCAGCACTGGCCCAGCCCGGCTCGTGGGTGGTGCTGCCGGCGACCTACGCGGTGGGCGGAATGCTCGTCTGGCTGGTGCCGAGCGTCGTGCTCAGCGGTGGGATGGGTGCCCTCGGCGGATCAGCCACCCTGCAGCCGGCCTTCTGGCTCGTGTTCGTCCTGGTCGTCTGGGGCGCGGTCGTCGAGCTCGCCAGCCGCTTCCTGGCGCCCAGCCTGGTGACCGTGCTCCCACCCCGAGTGCGCGCGCTGCTCCGCGGACCTGAGCGGGTCGAGGCCGCACCTGCCTCTGCGACGGTCGCCGCCGAGACACGTCCGCTCACCCCCGAGGAGCGCGCCCGCTACCAGAAGATCGGCATCGCTGCCGGGGTCGTGGCGGCCGTCGGGATCCTCGGTTGGATCACCGTGTCGATCGTCAACAACCAGTTCTACGGCCCCGAGGACCAGGCCGCGGCCTACCTCGACGCGCTCGTCGACGGCGACCTCGACGAGGCCAACGACCTGGCGCCCGTCGATGACGACCGAGCTGACGACAGCCTGCTGAGCAGCGGGATCTACAGCGCCGCAGAGTCCAGGGTCACCGGCTACGAGATCGGCGACGTCACCGATCAAGGCGACAGCGTCACGATGGAGGTCTCCCTCGAGGGCTTGGACGGAAGCGCGGACGCCGAGCTGGTCATGGAGAAGGACGGCCACAGCTCCGTGCTCTTCGACAAGTGGAAGGTGGCCGACGGCGGACTGGCCAGCGTGGTCACGCTCGCGATGCCCGATGGCGCCAGCGACCTGAGCGTCAACGACGAGGCCGTCGACCCGGTCGACGGCGATGTCTGGCTGCTTCCCGGCAGCTACGTCTTCGACGCATTCGCCGGCAACGAGTGGCTCGAGAGCACCGGCGAGCCGGTCGTCGTCGCTGTCGACGAGGACTACCAGTACGCCGACGTCCCGCGCGCGACCGCATCCGCCGCGTTCCAGGAGGAGGTGCAGTCGCAGATCGACACCTACCTCGAGGCCTGCATGGCCTCGACGGACCTGGAGCCGGAGAACTGCCCCAACGCCGCGTACGCCTACGGGGACGTGCGCGGGGTGACGTGGACCCTCGACGAGGCTCCCACGGCAGACGTCGAGTACTTCGACGGGACCTTCCCCGCGGACCTGAGCTACGGCGAGAGCGGGCGCGCCACCGTCAGCTACGAGGTCGACGAGTCGTATGGCTACGGCCCGCGGGACTGGCAGTCGGAGACCGAGGAGACCGACCTGTATCTGAGCTCGGTGACCGTGACCGACGAGGACGGCAGCCTGGTGGTCTCGATCAGCGAGTGAGGCAGACGGTGAGCAAGTGACCGACGCGGTCGATCACGCGCGGACGACGGGCCGAACCACCGCTAGGCTCGGAGTGTGCCTGAGTTCACCTGGCGCGCGGCCAACGAGGCGACGAACGAGGACGTCGAGGACGTGTTCGAGGCCGGCGGCGCCCGCAAGTGCCGCTGCCAGGCCCTCAAGGTGCCGGGCTGGATCTGGCGCGACACCACCCAGGAGGAGCGCGACGCCGCGCTCCTCGAGCAGGCCGGCTGCGGCACGAGCGGCCCCACGTCCGGCCTCATCGGATACGTCGACGGTTACCCGGCCGGCTGGGTCGCCGTCGAGCCGCGGGAGAGCTACCCGAGGATCTGGGCCCGACAGAAGGCTTGGATGCGGATGGATCCGGACCTCGACGGCGTCTGGTCTGTCACCTGCTTCGTCGTGCGAAAGCAGTTCCGCCGCCAGGGACTGATGTACGAGCTCGCCGCCGCCACCGTCGAGTACGGCAGGCAGGTCGACGCTCGCGTGCTCGAGGGCTACCCCACGGATCCGCCACCGGGCAAGACCGTGATCTGGGACGAGGCATCGGTCGGGCTGCTTCGGGCCTTCCTCGACGCAGGCTACGAGATCGAGGCGTCGCCCACGCTGCGCCGCCGAGTGGTGCGGCACCGGCTCAAGGCCCCACCCGGACAGTAGCTCGCGCATAGCCGGCCGTAGTGAGAGGCACGTCGCACGGGCCCGCCGGTGAGGGGCGCCAGGTCAGCGCCGGGACAGGTCCGCGGCGCCGATCAGGCCCGCACGGTTGCCGAGCTGCGCCTTGCGGATCTGCGGGATCGGGCGGAAGCCGCGGCCGACGAGCTGGCCGGCGAAGGCCTCCCGAGCCGGTTCCAGCAGCAGCTCGTCGGCCTCGCTGACGCCACCGCCGACGACGACCACCTCGGGATCGAGGATCTCGGTCAGCGACGCGACCCCCTCCCCCAGCCACCGACCGAGCTCGGTCAGCTGCTGGAGGGCGCCGGCGTCGCCCGCCTGTGCGGCCTCGGTGACCAGCGGACCGGTGATCTTGTTGAGGTCGCCACCGGCGCGCTGGAGCATCCCCTGGGCGATCTGAGCACCGCTGAGCGCCAGTGACCGTGCCTCGCGCACCAGCGCCGACCCGGAGGCGTACTGCTCGAAGCAGCCGTGCTTGCCGCAGCCGCAGAGGATGCCGTTGGGCACCACTCGCATGTGGCCGATCTCGGCCCCTACCCCGTTGGCGCCGCGGTAGACCTCGCCGTCGAGCACCAGCCCGCCGCCGACGCCGGTGCCGACGGTCACGAGCAGCAGGTCCTCGGCATCGGATCCGGCGCCGTAGCGGAACTCCCCCCACGCGGCTGCGTTCGCGTCGTTCTCGATCACGACCGGCAGGTCGATGCGCCTCTCCAGCTCGCCCTTGAGGTCCTCGTTGCGCCAGGCGACGTTGGGGGCGAACAGCACCACCGCACGCGACCTGTCGACATACCCGGCAGCTCCGACGCCGACGGTCGCGATCGGGTGCCTCGAGCGCAGCTGGACGACGAGGCCGGCGATGGCCTCCTCGATCGCCTCCGCGTCGGTCGCGGGCGACTCCACCCGCAGCTCCTCGAGGATCCGGCCGTCCTCGTCGACCACGCCGCCCGCGATCTTGGTCCCGCCGACGTCGATTCCACAGGCCAGGCTCATCGCTCGTCCTCCTCTGAGTCGCTCGCGTCGTCGGGCCAGTCACCGGCATCGTCCAGGTCGATGTGCTCCACGCCGTCCCCGTCCCGGGCGCCTCGATCGGGCGCCGCGGTGGTGGCGAGCACGCTCGCCGCCGCCTGGAGGAACGAGGTCGCCGCCGTCGCCAACTGGGTCTTCACGTCCGGGCTGAGCTCGCGGACCGCGTGCACCGTGCGGCAGATCGGACAGACCGTGCACTCGGCCGCCCCCGTCGCGAAGTGATCGTCGACGTCGTGCGCGGCGTCCTTGGCCCAGCCGGAGAGGGCGCCGAGGAGCTTGGCAGCCTCCTCTGCGACCGAACCGACGTCAGGATCCGTCTTGGGCTCTTCTCGATCCCCGCTCATGTCACCTTCCAGCCTCGTCCACGGGGTCCTCGACGAACCGCACCTGCAGTTCCCCCTGCTCCACCCGGGCGCCGGCGACGCGGAAGCGCGCCAACCCGATGGGGAGCGTGAGCAGCCGACGATACGATCCCACGGTCACGACCAGGTCATCGCCATTGCGCGCGAGGTCGACCTCGGCTCGCGAGACGAGCGGAAGCGCGAGCCGCAGCACCGCACCGTCGGCGGTGCGCCGCACCCGGAACGGGCCCGGACCGTCGGTGGTGGCCAGCGGGTCGGTGCCGGCATACACCTCGCGCGCCAGCTCGGTGACCGCGTCGACGCCGACCGGCTCGCCCGGGCGGTACTCCGAGCGCCAGATCGGCAGCCCCGCGAAGGACTCCCCGACCCGCTCGAGCACCACGTCCTGGGCGAGCACCCAGCCGGCCCGCCAGTCGTCGGCGCCCTCGCTCGGAAAGATCCGGTTCGCCACCACACCGTCGACGCGGTAGCCGAACAGCGACAGGGTCGTGTAGGAGCGCCGCGCCTCGGCGAGGACGACGTTCTCCGGGGTGAGCACCAGCCGCACGCTCGAGTCGGGTCCACTGAGCAGCTCGCGGACCTCCATCAGCTCCGCGTGCAGCCGCTCGATCGCGTCGAAGACGCTGTCGCCGGGCATCGGCACCCCGGCCGCCTTGCTCAGCACAGGGCGCAGCGCCTTGACCACACGCCGTTCCACCGGGAAGACCCGGTGCATGTACCACCCGAGCGCCTCGGGCAGCGCGAGCAGCCGCAGCGTCTCAGCGGTCGGCGCACAGTCGACGACGATCACGTCCCACCGGCCCGAGAGCGCGTGCAGCCGCAGCTCGAGCAGGGCCAGCACCTCCTCGGCGCCGGGGATGACGGTGAGCTCCTCGGCCGCGACGGGGTCGACGCCGGCGACGTCGAGGACCGAGAGCAGGTAGCGCTGGATGTCGGCCCAGGACTGCTCGAAGCGGAGCTGGGCGTCGACCTGCTGCACGAACAGGCGCTCGGCCACCTCGGTCGGCTCGGCCCCGATCGCGCCGGTCGCGCAGCCGAAGGCGTCCGCGAGGGAGTGCGCGGCGTCGGTCGAGAGCACCAGGGTGCGGTGTCCCTCGGCGGCAGCGAGAGCGGCTGTGCCGGCCGCGACGGTGGACTTCCCGACCCCTCCCTTGCCGGTGAACAGGAGGATCCGCACTAGGAGGAGGACTCCACGCGCTTCTTCAGGCCCTTCAAGGCGGTGTCGATGAGGATCTTCTCGCCCTTGCGCTTGAGCATGCCGATCAGCGGGATCGAGACGTCGAGGGCGAGCCGGTAGGTCACCTCGGTCGATCCGTTCCCGAGGTCGCGCAGGACGTAGGCGCCGTCCAGCGCGCGGAGCATCTTGCCCTCCACGAGGGTCCACGTCACCGCGTCGTAGCCGTCCCACTCGTAGGCCAGCGTGTACTCGTCCTTGATCGGACTCACGTCGAGGGCGAAGAAGACCTGCTCGGCCCAGCCGTTCTCGTCCTCCTTGACGACCTCGGCGGTGATCACGCCCTTGGCCCAGTCGGGGTAGGCGGGGAAGTCGCCGATCACACCCATGATCTCGGCGGGCGCTGCGTCGATGACGATCGACGACGTGGTCTGCTCGGCCATCGGGTTCCTTGCTCTGGTCGGTCGCTGTGATTCCTCGATGCGGGGCTGCGAGCGTACCGGATCGTCGTGGCTCGATGAGGACGCGGTAACGTCGGCCCGTGCGCGAGTTCTCGACCCCTCTGACGACCGAGATCCCGTCCACCGGGAACCTCACCGACGACGTCGTGGCGAACGCCCGCGATGCCGGCGACCTCGTTGCGTTCAGCCGGCCCGGTCCCGATGGCTGGCAGGACGTGACGTCGGCGGAGTTCCTCGCCGAGGTGAGCGCGGTGGCCAAGGGGTTCATCGCGGCGGGCCTCGAGCCCGGCGATCGCATCGCCCTGATCTCGAGCACCCGCTACGAGTGGACCCTGCTGGACTATGCGATCTGGTTCGCCGGCGCCGTGACCGTGCCGATCTACGAGTCGTCCTCGGCGGAGCAGATCGGCTGGATCCTCGAGGACTCCGGCGCCCGGGCGGTGGTGGCCGAGAGCCAGCAGCACCTGGTCCGGATCAGCGAGGTCCGCGCCGGTCTCGGCGACCTCAACCACGTCTGGACGATCACCGACAACGCGGTCGGCACGCTCACCAGCCTCGGCGCCGACATCTCCGACGACGACCTCGAGACGCGGCGTACGACGGCGACGCCGCTCGACCTCGCCACGCTCATCTACACCTCCGGCACCACCGGTCGCCCCAAGGGCTGCGTGCTCACGCACGGCAACTTCATGTTCGAGCTCGGGGTGGCCGTCGAGGAGCTGCACGACCTCTTCGACGCCGAGGGCGCCTCCACCCTGCTGTTCCTGCCGCTGGCGCACGTGTTCGCCCGGATCATCCAGGTCGGCTGCGTCAAGTCCCGCACCCGCCTGGGCCACAGCGCCGACATCAAGAACCTGTTGCCGGACCTGCAGGAGTTCCGACCGAAGTTCATCCTCGCGGTCCCCCGTGTCTTCGAGAAGGTGTTCAACACCGCCTCGCAGCGCGCCACCGCCGATGGCCGCGGCAAGATCTTCGACCAGGCTGCGCAGACCGCGATCGACTACTCCCGCGGCCTGGATCGGGGCCGGCCCTCGATCGCCGTGCGCGCCAAGCACGCGGTCTTCAAGCGCCTCGTCTACGGCAAGCTGCTCGACGCCCTCGGTGGGCAGTGCGTGCACGCGATCTCGGGCGGTGCCCCGCTCGGCGAGAAGCTCGGCCACTTCTACCGCGGGATCGGACTCACCGTGCTGGAGGGCTACGGGCTGACCGAGACCACCGGTGCGCTGACGGTCAACCTCCCCGACGCGATCAAGGTCGGCACCGTGGGCCGACCGCTGCCCGGGACCACCGTCCGCATCGCCGACGACGGCGAGCTGGTCTTCCGCGGCGGCCAGGTCTTCGCCGGCTACTGGCACAACGAGGACGCCACCACCGAGACGCTGGAGCGCGACGGCTGGTTCCACACCGGCGACCTCGGCGAGGTCGACGAGGAGGGCTTCGTCAAGATCACGGGTCGCAAGAAGGAGATCATCGTGACCGCGGGCGGCAAGAACGTCGCCCCCACGGTGCTCGAGGACCGGCTCCGCATGCACTTCCTCGTCGACCAGTGCATGGTGGTCGGCGACGGACAGCCGTTCATCGGGGCACTGGTGACGATCGACCGAGACGCGTTCCCGCTCTGGGCCGAGCAGGTCGGCAAGTCCGGCGACGTGGCCGACCTGGTCGACGACCCGGACCTGGTGAGCGCGATCCAGGAGGCCGTCGACGAGGCCAACAAGGCCGTCTCGAAGGCCGAGTCGATCCGCAAGTTCTCGATCCTCGTCGACGCGTGGACCGAGGAGGGTGGGCAGCTCACGCCCAGCCTGAAGATGAAGCGCAACGTCGTGATGCGTGAGTTCCGCGGCGACGTCGAGTCGCTCTACCTCTGAGCCGGCTCGAGCAGGCTACGGCGCCAGCTGACGCGCGATCGCGATCCGGATGAGCCCGCGAGGATGCGAGCCGAACCACAGGTGGGACAGGGCCGGAGGCGTGGGGTCCGACAAGGACCGCACCGCGAGCTGACGCTGCAGCGCCTCGAAGGCGTCCGGGTCCCCGGTGGCCGCCAGGGCGTCGACATCGGCTCTGGTCTCGATGTGTCGGCTGATGCCGTTCTGCACCGGCGCCGCGAGCAGGGTGCCGATCGCCACCAGTGCCAGCACCAGCGGGACCACCTCCGGCTGCCGCATCCGCACCCCCTGTCGTCGGCCGACCACGCCGACGAGGAGAGCCAGCAGGCCGACGCCGAAGACCGCGCCGGCGGCGCCGAGCAGCGAGCCGGTGAGCACGTCGTCGTGCTTCGCGTGGGCGAGCTCGTGGGCGACCACGGAGAGCGCCTGGTCCGGGGCGACGCCGTCGACGAGGTTGTCGTAGAGCACCACGCGCCGGGTCCCGCCGAAGCCGGAGACATAGGCGTTCAGGGTCGTCGTCCGTCGCGACGCGTCCGCGACCAGCACGTCGTCGATCGGCACGCCCTCGGCGTCGGCCAGCTCGAACACCGCGGTCCGCATCGCACCGTCGGGCAGGGAGTGGAACTCGTTGAACAGCGGCTCGACCACGACCGGGTAGACGAAGGACCCCACCATCACCAGCACCCCGAGCAGCCCGCCGGCCACCCCAGGCCAGGCGCGCGGCCAGCGCCGGGCGCAGCCGACCAGCACGACGAGCAGCACCGCCGTCGCCACCACGGTGACGGCCTGGTTCTTCGCCAGGTCGACCGCGAACGCCGACCAGGCCTGGGTGCTCAGCCCGTTGTCGAGGACGTGGCGACGCATCATCACAGCGAACGGGAGGGTCGCGACCCGACCGATCAGCTCGACGAGCGTCACCGCGAGCACCACCCGCACCCACCACCAACCCGGGAGACGACCAACCAGCCGACGTCCCCCGCGGCTGAAGCCCAGCGCGCAGCTGACGATGAGCGAGACCGCCAGCGCGCTCCAGCTCCAGAGCCGGGAGAGCCGGGTGAAGTCCTCGGCCCGCGCGATCTCCGCAGGAGTGAACACCGACGATGCCTCGACCGGTGCCGGTGTGCCGCCCGGGACCGGGTCCCATGGCACCAGCAGCACGGCCAGCACCACGAACGCGACCCCGCCGATCGCCATGGTCACCAGCGCCACGCGGCGATCGGGGGTCGAGATGCTCACCCGGCCAAGTCTTGCAGCAGGGCCCGCCACTGCTCGGTGAAGGCCGAGACGCTCAGACCGAAGGACGAGTCGAGAGCGGCCGGCACCGCAGTGCCCTGGTCGACGGCCCGGTAGAACCGGACCAGGGCCGGCTCGCCGCCGTCCGCGGCGAGCAGCCGGGTCGCCAGCCAGGCGCTCTCGTAGGTCGCGCCGAGGTCGGGGGTGCGCGTGCCGAACTCGGCCGGCGCGGGCAGTCGACGCGGGGGACCGTCGCGACGGACCTCCTCGATCACCTGGGCGGCCGACTCCGACACCGGCAGGTCGACGTCTCGCAGCGCGACGTAGTCGGCGAACCCCTCGAGCAGCCACAGCGGCATCGAGCTGGTGAACGCTCCGGTCGCGACGTGGGCGGCCTCGTGGCTCATCACCACCTGCGCGCCGACATCGCGCAGCCCGCCGTAGACGTCGGGGTTGACGAAGACGTGCACCGGCGCCGCCGGACCCAGCTGTCCGTCCGCCGAGGTGGTGACGGCCGCGATCTGGTCGTAGCCGCCCGGCTCGGCGCCGAGCGTCCGGTCCAGGGCCTCCACGGAGGCCGGGACCTCGACGACCAGCCCCTGCTGCCAGTCCGGGAGCACCCGTCGCACGACGGGGACCGCGGCATCTGCCCGGGCGGCGTAGGAGTCCGCCTCCTCGGCGGTGCCGTCCACGAGCACCAGCGTGTCGGGGCTCCGGCGCACCTGGACCGGGCCCGAGAGCCAGAGCGGTGAGACCCGGTCGCCACCGCCGACGTCGGTGAGCGCGACCCGGTCCCCCTCCGGCTCGAGCCCGAAGCGGACCTCGGCGTACGCCGGTGCCGGGTCGAACCCGTCGAATCGCCACGTCGCGTCGGCGTAGCCGCTCCACCCCTCGGACCCGTCCTCGGCGTCGACGTAGCGCAGCGTGAAGTCGCGGACGCGGGCGGCCTCCGCGTTCGCGACGATTCCGGCCAGTCGATCCGCCGCCGCCTCGTCACCGGTCGGCGCGAGCGCCCGAGCGGCGTCCTCGTCGCCGGTGCTGACCGCCTCCTCGAGGTCCGCCAGGGCTGCCGCTGCGCGGGCCGGCGAGAAGTCGCTCGCCGACGGCGTCGGCGTGGGCGGGGCGACGTACGGATCGTCGCCGACCAGCCCCCAGGCGAACAGCCCACTGGCGAGCAGCAGACACAGCGAAAGGCCGGCCACCCACCAGAGGGGGCGGCCGGCCTTCACGCGAGTGCCGGATCTGGGAGGCACGTCCCTAGCCGGGGCGGACGGCCCCGGTGTACGGCATGGAGTTGACGCCCGCGACGGCGACGCCGGTGCCGGGGTTGGCGGCGTGCGCGATCAGGCCGTTGCCGATGTAGATGCCGACGTGGCTGATGGGGCTGTAGTAGAAGACCAGGTCGCCCGGCTGAAGGTCGCTGAACGCGACGCGGGGACCCGAGCTGTACTGCGCGCTGGAGGAGTGCGGCAGCCCGACGCCCGCCTGGGCCCAGGCCATCATGGTGAGCCCGGAGCAGTCGAAGGCGGACGGGCCGGCGGCGCCGTAGACGTAGGAGTCACCGACCTGCGCCATGGCGTACTGGACGGCGGCGGCGGCACGGCCGGAGACCGGGACGTCGGACGGCAGGCGGGTGGTGCTGCCGCGGGAGGCGATCTCCTCGCGCTCCTCGGTCTTGAGGTCGTCGAGCAGCGCCTCGGCCTCGGCCAGCTTCTCCTCGGCGGTGGCCTTCTCCTCGGCCAGCCGCTCCTCGACCGCGGCGACCTGCTCGGTCCGCTTGGCGGTCGCGTCGCTGCGGATGTCGAGGGACTTCAGCTCGGTCGAGTAGTCGGAGAACAGCTGGTCCTGCATGTCGTTGAAGGCCGACATGGTGGCCAGCTGGGACAGGAACTTCGTGGGGTCGTCGGAGACGACGACCTGGCCCACGGCATCCATGGTCTGACCCTCGTACTGGCGCACGACCGCGTCCTGCACCTGGGTGCGGACCGACTCCAGTCGACGGTCCTGGCGGCCCTCGTCGGCGCGGAGCAGCCCGAGGTCGCGCTTGAGCGCGTCCAGCTCGAGCCTGGCGTCGTTGTAGCGCTCCGAGGCCTGCTCGGCCTCGTGGTACAGCCGGTCCACACGCGCCTGGACATCGTCGATGTCGGGCTCGGCGTTCGCCGAGCTGGGCATGAGTCCCACCGCGGCGACCATGGCACCGGCAGACAGCAGGGTGATGAGTCGCTTTGTTCGGCCCTTCAGCACGAGGTGGCGCTCTCCTTGTACGTCGTACGCCTACCGGGTGAGCTGACGGATTCGGGCACGACATTTGCCCTACCTCCGCTCACGCGGAGGATTCACCCCAGTGGAGGTCCCGTGCAGGCGACCACCGGTTGGTTCCCCGGCTCTCGGAACGGCGAACCGATCCGAGACTCAGCGCGGTGGCCGCGTGGATCTGAGTGATCCACGGTCACGGCCACCTGAGTTGGACACGTTAGTGGGCTACTTCCACCCGGGCCAAACTTTCAATCGGTGTCGTGGCGTGTTTCTGGCGACTACCGGCCGGAATTTACGTTCGGTGTCACACGAGTCACATCCGTCACGCGGACTCGACGTGTGGCCCGTCGACCGGCTGGACCAGGCGCAGCGGCGGTGCGAGTCCACCCTGGGCCAAGACATCGAGCGCCCGGGCGCCGTCGTCGTCGAGGCTGAGCTCCGGAGGCGGCCCCAGCAGCACCGTCACCACGCAGTCGTGGCAGTGCAGACCCCGCACGGAGCAGGTGTCACAGTCGATTCTCGTCGTCATGGCTGGAACGCTCCCAGCGACCACCGACAGTCGATCCCGGCGCAGCGCTCCCCCGGCGTGTCGCTACCGCGCGACCAGGGCCAGCAGCGCGTCGGGCGAGAGCACCCGGGCACCGTCGCGCGTGACGTCGCGCACGACCTCCTGGTCGGCCGTCACGACCACGACCACCCGACCGTCCGGCTCGGCGGCCACGAGGTCGCGGATCACGTCGTCAGCGATCACGCCGCGGGGGCTGTAGAGCACCCGGACGCCGCGTGGGGCGGCCACCGGCGGGCGGTGGTCGGACTCGGCGGCGTCGAAGACCACCGTGGTCTCGGACCCGGTCCGCGCCACCAACGGCGCCAGCGAGGTGACCAGGCGGATCCGCTGCGCCTCGAGGGACGAGGTGGGCCAGGCCGCCTTGCTGACGTTGTAGCCGTCGACGACCAGCCGCGAACGCGGCATCGCGAGGTACTGCTCGAGCGTCGCCTGGGTCGGCACGCGCTGACCGGACTCGGCCACCTCGGCCTCCACGCGGTCGCCGGGCGCCCCACTGACCGGCGGGAGCGCCAGCTCGCGGCGCAGGCCGGCAGCGGCGTCGATCACGGTCTCGAGGAGGATCCGGGCGCGCAGCGTCGCCTCGTCCCGCTCCGTGCGGGCGTCACGGCGCTCCTCGCGGGCGACCTCCTCGAGGCGAGCGACCTGGGCACGCAGCCGACGGTTCTCCTTCTCGAGAGCGGCTCTGCGCTCCTCCGCGGCCGCCTCGGCGGTCCTGGCGTCCTCGACCGCCGCTCGCGCCTGCTTCTCCGCCGTCCGGGTGTCGCCGAGCTTGCGCCGCAGCGCCGTGTTGTCGGCCTTGACCTCGTCGAGCTGGACCTTGTGCCCGGCCCGCAGCTCGCGCTGTGACTGCTCGAGGCCGGCCACCCGGGCCCGGAGCCGCTCCAGCTCCCGGGTGTCGCGGTCGCTCGGAGCAGGGCGGTCCGGCACCCGGTCCAACGCCGCGGCGAACCCGTCCTGCCACCCCTCCGGTCGGGTCAGCCAGGCCAGCGCCGCCTCCACGGCCGGGTCGGCCGTGTCGGGCGCGGGCCTGGCGGCGACCTGGGTCCCGACCTGGTGACGGAACTCGTCGTCGGCCAGCGCATCGGCGATGGCACTCGCCCCGAGCCGGGCCCGGCGCGCCGGGGCGAACGACGCCACCCGACGTACGGCCGGAGGCAGCCGGGGTACGTCGGGGAGCGCATCGGCGGCGAGGGCGACGATGCGGACACGGACCGGCTCCGGGACCTCGGCGAGCGGAGGGCCGGACGTGGGTGGGCTCACGACTGCGCGGACGGTCGGTCGGACGGCGGGACCGGCGCCTGGCCCGGTGTCGGAGCCGGCCCCCGAACCGACTCCGGGTCGGGCTCGTGGCGCGCCACCAGCTCGATCGCGTCGCCGCGGCCGCACCAGCGGCAGGCCACCTGGTCGACCGCCTCCTGGTGCACGTCGGTCGTCTCGACGCGGTGCTCCCCGGCCAGGTCGAAGTGCCAGAACTCCGTGGTCCGCCGGGTGCGGGTGACGTCGAAGCGAGTCAGGTTGCCGCAGGCCGAGCAGCGCCAGCGATGCCCGTCGTCGGGGATGCCCATCAGCGCTCCTCTCCAGTGGTGCGCCAAACCCTAGTGCGCCCGCGCGTCCAGTCCGGCAATGTCGGCGGCCCGATCTAGCGTCGAGACATGGCGACCGGCGTTCAGCGTGCGACCTCCCGCTGGGAGTCGCAACGCAGTTTCGACGAGCTGGGCCGCCCGCTGCGCGACATCACGTTCTGCGTCGTCGACCTCGAGACGACCGGGGGCTCGGCCGAGGGCGGAGCGATGATCACCGAGATCGGCGCCGTCAAGGTGCGCGGTGGCGAGGTCCTCGGCGAGTTCCAGACGCTGGTCGACCCGCACACCGAGATCCCGGCCTTCATCGCCGTCCTCACCGGGATCTCCAACTCGATGGTCGCCGGAGCACCGTCGATCGAGTCGGCGCTGCCCGCGTTCCTCGAGTTCGCCACCGGATCCGTCCTGGTCGCCCACAACGCGCCGTTCGACGTCGGCTTCCTGCGCTACTTCGCCGACCAGCAGGGCCGGGCGTGGCCGCGCTTCGAGGTGCTCGACACCGCCAAGCTCGCCCGCCGGGTGATCACCCGCGACGACGCACCCAACTGCAAGCTGTCCTCCCTGGCCAAGGCGTTCGGCTCTCCGACCACGCCCAACCATCGCGCCCTCGAGGACGCCCGGGCGACCGTGCACGTCCTGCACGGCCTGATGGAGCGGCTCGGCGGCCTGGGCGTGCACACGCTCGAGGAGCTGCAGACCTTCTCCTCGCGGGTGAGCACGGCCCAGCGCCGCAAGCGCCACCTCGCGGAGGGACTGCCGCACGCCCCGGGGGTCTACCTCTTCCGCGACGACCGGTCCCGGGTGCTCTACGTCGGCACCTCCCGAGACCTGCGCACCCGGGTCCGCTCCTACTTCACCGCCTCGGAGACCCGCTCGCGGATGGGCGAGATGGTGGGCATCGCGAGTCGGGTCGAGGCGATCGAGTGCGCGACCGCACTGGAGGCCGAGGTCCGCGAGCTCCGGCTGATCGCCGAGCACAAGCCGCGCTACAACCGACGCTCCCGCAACCCGTCGAAGGTCCACTTCGTCAAGCTCACCCGGGAGCCGTGGCCGCGGCTCTCCCTGGTCCGGCGCGTGCTCGACGACGAGGCCGACTACCTCGGCCCGTTCACCTCGAAGAAGTCGGCCGAGAAGTGCCTCGCCGCTCTGCACGACACCTTCCCGGTGCGCCAGTGCTCGGGTCGGCTCCCCGTGGCCCCGTCCCGGTCGCCGTGCGTGCTCGCCGAGATGGATCGCTGTCTCTCGCCGTGCGACGGCAGCGTCGACGACGCGACCTACGCCGCCGTGGTGCGCCAGCTCCGCGACTCGCTGCTGCGCCGCCCCGACGAGGTGGTCGAGGCGATCAACGACCGGATGGCCGCGCTGGCGGCCGCCGAACGCTACGAGGAGGCCGGCCTGCATCGCGACCGGCTCGCCGCGTTCGTCCGCGCCGCAGCGCGCACGCAGCGGCTGACCGCGGTGACCCGCTGCCGCGAGATCGTGGCCGCGCGCCGTGAGGAGCCGCCCGCGGGGGCGGTGCCGGGCACCCGCTGGGCGGTCCACGTGATCCGCCACGGTCGGCTCGCCGCAGCGGGGGTGATCCCACCCGGTGCCGATGCGCACGCCTACGTCGCGACGCTGCGGCTCTCCGCCGAGACCGTCGTGTCCGGGCCCGGCCCCATCCCGGCGGCGACGGCCGAGGAGACCGAGAAGGTGCTGCGCTGGCTGGAGGCACCCGGGGTCCGGCTGGTCGACGTCGACGGCGAGTGGACCTGCCCGGTCGCCGGCGCGACGCGGCACCTCGCCGTCCACGACGCCGTCAACCAGTCCCGGCTCTCGCTGGTGCCGTTCGACGAGCGTCGTGGTCTCGCCACCGTGCACCAGCCAGCCCGCTAGGGCTAGGGTCCACCGCATGATCACCGCCATCGTCTTCGTCAAGGCCGACGTGGCCCGCATCCCCGAGGTGGCCGAGGACATCGCCGCACTCGACGGCGTGAGCGAGGTCTACTCCGTGACGGGCCAGATCGACCTGATCGCCCTGGTCCGGGTGCGCGATCACGACGACGTCGCGTCCGTGGTCGCCGATCGACTGAACAAGGTCCCCGGCGTCACGGCGACCGAGACCCACATCGCCTTCCGCACCTACTCGCGCCACGATCTCGAGTCGGCGTTCTCCCTCGGTCTCGACTAGAGGCCGGCCGTCATGAGCTGGCTCGATCTGATCGGGTGGGCCGGCAGCGCGCTGCTGGTCTTCTCCCTCCTCCAGGCGCGCGTCCTGCGCTTCCGGACGCTCAACACGATCGCGTGCGTCGTCCTGATCTTCTTCAACGCGATGATCGGCGTGTGGCCGATGGTCGCGATGAACACGGTGCTCGCCGGCATCAACCTGTGGTTCATCAGCCGACTGCTCCACGACCGGCACGACGAGGCCGCCTTCGCGGTGCTCCGGGTCGGCCACGACGACGACTACCTGGCGCACGTCCTGCGCGTGCATGCGCCCGACATCGAGCGCTTCCAGCCCGACTTCACCGCTCCGGACGCCGAGGACCACGTCTTCATCGTGGTCAAGGGCGACGAGAGCGTCGGGGTCGTCGTGGTGGCGAGCGAGGGAGACATCGCCCGGATCCGGCTCGACTACGTGACCCCTCGCTACCGCGACTTCACCCCCGGCGAGTTCGTCTGGCGCCGCAGCGGTCTGCTCAACGGTCTCGGCTTCCGCCACGTGATGACCCCGCCGGCGATGGTCGGCGCCTACTACGACCAGGTCGGCTTCCGCTCCAACGGACGCGAGTTCGTCCTCGACCTGTAGCGCTCGACGCTCGCGGACCGCGCACCTCGCCTCCCCCTCCACGCGCCGGGGCGCCGGGTCCTAGGGTCGCCCCGTGCCCCCTCGCCTGCTGCGCCCGCCCGTGGCCGCCGACCTCCCCGGCCTCTACCGCGTCTGCCTCGAGACCGGGCACCCGGGCGAGGACCTCGCCGACGGCCGCAACCCGGAGCTCCTCGGCCACGTCTACGCCGGTCCGTATGCCGTCGCGGACCCGGCTCTGTGCACCGCGGTGGTCGATCCGCTCGGCGTGGCCGGCTACCTGCTCGCCACCGCGGACACCGCCGCCTTCGAGGCCTGGACCGAGCGGTCCTGGTGGCCGGCGCTGCGCGAGCAGTACCCCGTCGGCGGGAGCGAGCATCCGAGTGATGCCGCGACCATCGCGCTGCTGCACGCACCCCCGACCTCGCCGGTCGAGCTGCTCGACTCCCATCCGGCGCACCTGCACATCGACCTGCTCGACCGGGTCCAGGGCACCGGCCTCGGCCGGACCCTGGTCGACGACCTCTGCGCCCGGCTCGCCGAGCGCAGGGTGCGCGGCGTCCACCTGGGCGTCAGCACCGACAACGCGCACGCGATCGGCTTCTACGCACATCTCGGCTTCACCGAGGCCCTCCGCACCCCGGACACGGCCTGGATGGTCCGGAGCTGGTGAGCCGGCGCCGGCAGCCTCAGGAGGCGGTCGCGGACACCCAGCGGTCCAGGAGCGCCTTCGCCGAGCCGGAGTCGACCGACTCGCGGGCCCGCAGGAGCCCGGCGGCCAGCGCCTCGTCCGGGTCCGCACCCGGCGCCTCGTGCACAGCGAGCGCGGCGCCCGCGTTGAGCAGCACGGCGTCGCGCACGGCCCCTTGC
>JBAWHI010000351.1:0-3312 GCA_049593675.1 Nocardioides sp. | reverse complement strand
CCCGCCGACCTGTCACCTCTGGTCGTCGGGGTCGACCAGATCTGACAGGTCGACGCCGCGCGAGCAACCATTCCTGACAGGTCAGCGTCAGGGTGGCACTGGCAGGTCGGCGTCAGTTGAGCTCGGGATCGGCCGGCCGGGTCGAGTGCCAGGCGAGCTCGCCGGGCTGGCGGCGCAGCACGTCGCGCCACAGGTCGTCGGGGTCGCACCGGAAGACGTCACGCAGCTGCCCGGGCACGACGTACCAGCTGCCCTCCTCGATCTCGTCGACCAGCTGCTCGGCACCCCACCCGGCGTACCCGGCGAAGATGCGCACCCCGTCGAGGCTGCCCTCGAGCAGCTCGACGGGCGTGTCGAGGTCGAGCAGTCCCAACCGCCCCTCGACGGCACGGAAGCCCACCGGGACGTCGTCCTCGGCGCGCAGCGTGGCCACAGCAAGGGCGCCTTCGGTGCTGACCGGACCACCTCGAAACAGCACCTCCGGCTCGGCGACGACGCCGCCCCAGTCCTCGAGGACCTCGGCGACGCGGATCCCGGACGGCCGGTTGAGGACGACGCCGAGCGCGCCCTGGTCGTCGACGTCGAGCAGCAGCACGACGGCGTCGGCGAAGTTCGGATCCACCAGCGCAGGGGTGGCCACCAGGAGCATCCCGGCGCGCGCCTCGGTCATGCCTCCATCATCACCCCGCGCGGGCAGACGTGCGACGGCGACACGGGTCAGCGAGAGGTCAGCGAGAGGTCGGCGAGGCGTCGGCGAGGGCTCAGGCGGCCAGCGCCGCCCGCAGCCGCGCCAGCAGCCGGGGCTGCTCGGCACGGCGTGGCGTGCGCGACCGGGCCGGGCGATGGGTGGCTCGCGCCCGACCCTCGATCGCCTCGCCCACGCGGACCGCGGTGTCGTCGGGGACGCTGACCCGGCCGGCCATCATCGCCAGCAGGATCCGCTCCTTGGCGGCGGCGGTCGCCATCGCGTCGGCGATGGCATCGTCACCCGGCTCCGCGCGAGCCCGATCCACGATCGCCCGCACGCCGGGCAGCTCGTCGGCGGTCGCCTGCCAGGCGGCGACGACGGCGCCGTCGAGATCCATCGGCTGTCGCATCAGCTCGCGCTCGATCCGACCGGAGAGACGGGCGTGCCAGCGCAGCTGGAGCGCACCGAGCAGGGCGAGCTCGTCCTCGAACGTCTCGGCGACGCCGGGGAGGTCGACGGGGAGGGTGCCGTCGCGGCGAGCATCCGCCGCGGCGACCACGTCGCGGAGGATCGCTCCGCGGGAGTGGAAGGACTGCCAGGTCATGGGTGGCTCCTTCGGGAGGACCTACATACCGTGAGTACGTACTGACAGTACGACCACATACTCTCGGTATGCAACTCGGGAGCCGGTGATCCGGGTCACCCGTACCTACGGTCGGTATTAGGCTGCCGGAACTATGAGCAAGCCCGCTGTCTCCAAGCTCGTGCCCAAGGTCCCGGGGGTCCCCGGGGCGAGCCGGCGCCAGCAGTACTCGGCCTCGACCAAGCGCGCGCTGATCGATGTCGCCGAGGAGCTGTTCACCGAGAACGGCTACGCCGCGACCTCCCTCGACGCGATCGTGGCCGGCGCACGCGTCACCAAGGGCGCCCTGTACCACCACTTCAGCGGCAAGCAGGCGCTCTTCGAGGCGGTCTTCGAGCGGGTCGAGGACGACGCGTCCCGAGCGATCCAGAAGGCGCTGAAGGGACACCGCGACCCCTGGGAGAAGGCCACGGCAGGTCTGCGCGCCTTCCTCTCGGTCGTCCAGGAGGCGCGCTACCGCAGGATCGTGATCCAGGAGGGCCCCTCGGTCCTGGGCTACGAGCGGTTCCGCGAGCAGGAGGAGCGCTCGACCTTCGCCAACGTCCTCGAGATCGTGCGATCGGTCCTGGCGGCCGGCAGCTGGGAGCTCGACGAGAACCTCCAGCAGACCTTCGCCCGCATCTTCTTCGGCGCGATGTCCTCGGCCGGCGAGTCCGTCTCGGGCGCCGAGGACCCGGAGGTCGCGGCCGCCGACGTCGAGACCGCCATCGGCTTCATCCTCGCCGGCTTCCGCGCCCTCGCGGAGAACGGCACGCCGCTCTCCGGGGGCCTCACTTCTGGAACGTGACGTTCCCGTTCGCGGCCGGGACCAGCTCGATCCAGGTGTGGCCGGCCGGGACCGTGAGCTCCCCTGCCTTCGTCGACAGCGTGATCGGGGCGTCGAGGGCGTCCTTCTTCCACGTGCCGCGCACCAGGCGACCGTCGTGGAAGAGCATCGCCTGGCCCTTGCCGCTCAGCTCGGTCTCCGGCACCGGGTTGCCCGCGGGGTCGAGGTAGCCGGCGTCGCCCACCTGCACCCGCAGCACCAGCACGGTGTCGGCCGGGAACTCGTCGCCCTGGGCGGCGTAGGTGTTCTCATTGACGTATTCGCCACCCTGGAAGGTCCAGTTGGTGGTGTGCCCGCTGCCGAAGGAAGCCGCGATCGACGTGGCGGGCCGGCCCTTCGGGAGGTCGCCGTCGCTCCCCCACGGGAGGTAGTCGGCCGGCCGGGCCTTCTTCTGCTTCGCGGTGTCGGCGATCGTGGTGAGGTCGGCGAAGACGTTGTACGGCGCGCTGCGGGAGCTGTCCCGGCTGATGCCCACTGCGCCCTCCTGGTAGAACGCGATGCCGGCACCGTTGATCCGCGCGATCGTCTGACCCGCGGCCCCGCTGGTCACGACCGACGCGTCGACCGGCGCGACGATGCCGATGTCGCTCGCGCGCATCGAGCGCACCGGCCCGACCACGGTCGGCAGCTGGGAGTAGTAGAACGCCGCGAGCCGGGTCAACCCACCCTCGACCAGCTCCTCGACCACCAGGTCGGCCTCGCCGAGCCCGACCTGCGGAGCGCTCGAGGAGGTGTTGTCCATCTTCGTGACGAGCACCGGGTAGGGCTGCTCGGCACTCTCGTCGCCCGAGACGGGCAGTCCGGTCAGCGGCCAGGTGGATGCCACCTCGTCCGCGCCGGCGACCTGCTGGGCCGCGGGCGCCTCGTCCTCGGCAGGCTCCTCGTTGCCGCCGCAACCGGCGAGGACCAGGCTGGCAGCCACGAGGACGGCTCCCACGGATCGGGCAGAGACGAGCTGGGGACGGCGCACGGGGACGCTCCGTTTCATGATTCTCAAGCGTTTCGGTCGACTTCAGTGTGCAGGCGCGCGACGCGCCACGGACGGAGGCGCGCCCGTGCGGACGATCGGCACCGGCGATCGCGCGTGGACGGTGCGGGCCTCAGCCCAGCTTGGCGCCACCGTCGACGTACAGCGTCTGACCGGTGATGTACGAC
>JBAWHI010000350.1:0-1716 GCA_049593675.1 Nocardioides sp. | reverse complement strand
CTGGGCCACGAGGTCTGGCCGGTGCTGACGGTGCACTTCTCCAACCACACCGGGTACGGCGCGTGGCGCGGTCCGCTGCTGGCGGCCGACGACGTGCGCGAGGTGATCGCCGGGATCGAGGACCGCGGCGTGCTCGGCGAGGCCGACGCGGTGCTGTCCGGCTACCAGGGCGACCCGGCCGTCGGCGCGATCATCCTCGACACGGTCGCCCGGGTGAAGGAGCTCAACCCCGACGCCGTCTACTGCTGCGATCCCGTGATGGGCGACGTGGGCCGCGGCATGTTCGTGCGACCCGGCATCCCGGAGTTCATGCGGGACACCGTCGTCCCGCAGGCCGACATCGTCACGCCGAACCACTTCGAGCTCGACTTCCTCGCCGGCCGCGAGACCCACTCGCTCGCCGACGTCCTGGCCGCCGCGGAAGAGGTGCGCGACCGCGGTCCTCGCGACCTGCTCGTGACCAGCGTGCTGCACGACGAGGTGCCCGCCGGCCGCCTCGACGTCATCGCGATCTCCGACGAGGGAGCCTGGGCGGTCGAGACCCCGCTGCTGCCGATCACCCCCAACGGGTGCGGCGACGTGACCGCCGCGCTCTACCTCGCCCACCTGCGCAGCACCGGCTCGGCCGAGACCGCGCTGGCCCGCACGACCGCCTCGGTGTTCGCGGTGCTCGAGCAGACGATCGCGGCCGGCACCCGCGAGATCGCTCTGGTCGCCGCCCAGGACGCGATCGCCGACCCGCCCGCGACGTTCGCCGTACGCCGGCTGCGCTGACGTCTGCGGACCTCGGACGGCTACAACAGAGCCGGTGACAGGAGTCGAACCCGCGACATCCTCTTTACAAGAGAGGCGCTCTACCAACTGAGCTACACCGGCAGCGGGCACATGCTACGGGGCGGCGTCGAGGTCAGCTCATACCGCCGTCATGTGCGATCACGGCGCCGGTGACCATCCGCGCGGCCGGGGACGAGAGCCACACGATGGTCTCGCCGATCTCGGCGGGCGCGATCGCACCCCCGGGCAGCAGCATCATCAGCCGGTCGGCGATCCGGGTGTCGAGGTCGTCGGTCAGCTTGTGGAAGGTCTGCTCGACCATCGGGGTGTCGACGGTGCCGGGGCAGATCGCATTGACCCGGATGCCCTCGGGGGCGAGCTCCATCGCGAGCGCCTTGGTGAGCTGGGTGAGGCCGCCCTTGGCTGCGGCGTACGCCGTGGCGTAGGGCTGCGCGACGTTGCCGGCCACCGACGAGACGTTGACGATCGAGCCGCCGCACGCGCGGATGTGCGGGAGCGCCTCCTGGATCAGGAAGAACGGGCCCTTGAGGTCGACCGCGTGCACCCGGTCCCATTCCTCCTCGGTGACGGTCTCGATCCGGCCGAACTGGACGATCCCCGCGACGTTGGCCAGCACGTCGATGCGCCCGTGCGCCGCACACGCCTCGATGGCGGTGGCGACGGCCGCCCGGTCGCCGATGTTGCACGGGACGTAGGTGACGCCCTCGGGGACGCTCGGGTTGATGTCGAGCCCGAAGACCGTGTCGCCGAGGTCGCGGAACAACGCGGCGGTGGCGTGGCCGATGCCGGACGCGGCCCCGGTGATGACGACGATGCGGTTGCCGGGCTGGTTCGGCGGCTGGCTCATGCGGTGCCCTCTCGGATTGGTGCGACTCGGATGGTGCGTCACAAGGTGTGGGTGAGGTGGTGCTCGAGCGCGCC
>JBAWHI010000349.1:0-2152 GCA_049593675.1 Nocardioides sp. | reverse complement strand
CTCGACCGCGTCGAGGCGGAAGATCTCGTAGGACGTGCCGTCCACGTCCAGGGTGCTCTTGGCACCGAAGCTGTCCTGACTGGCCACAGCAGTCATCTCCTGACTCGTCGTCCCGGTCTGATCGCGTCCCCCATCCTGCCGCCGCACCGGAGCGACGGAAAGGAAGGCTCACCTAACTCGGTACCCGAGATCAGGCGTGCGATATCTCTTGATATCAAGATACACGATGCCGAGAGGGAAAGGCACTCCCCCGCCGGGCCTCGAGCCCGACCTCACGCCTTCGTGCGGAACGCGAGGGCGGCCAGGCCGGTGGTCAGCGGGACCGCTGCGATCAGGCCCAGGGTCGCCACCACGCTGCGGACGACCTCCTGGGCGATGATCTGCTCGGTCACCACGCCGCCGAGGGACTCGTTGTTGGCCACGATCAGGATGAGCAGCGGCAACGAAGAGCCGGCGTAGGCCAGGATGATCGTGTTGACCACCGACGCGATGTGGGAGCGGCCGACCCGGCTGCCGGCGCGGTAGAGCTGGCCGAAGCGGTACGACGGGTTGGCGCGGGCCAGCTCGGTGACAGTGGCGGCCTGGGTCACGGTGACGTCGTCGAGCACGCCGAGCGAGCCGATCACGATGCCCGCGAGGAGCAAGCCTTCGGTGTTGATGCTCTGGGTCATGCCCACGGCCGCCGAGAGGTCGTCGGTGACCCCCGTCAGGTGCAGCGCGGTCACCGCAGCCGCCGACAGCAGACCGGTCAGGGTCAGGCTCATGAGGGTGCCGAGCACCGCCACGGTCGTCGACAGCGCGAACCCGTGGGTCAGGTACAGCACCGTCAGCATGATCGCGCACGATCCGACGATCGCCACCAGCAGCGGCGGCTCGCCGGCCAGGATGGCGGGCACCACGAAGAACAGCAGGAGGGCGAAGGTCACCCCCAGGCCTGCCAGGGCGGTGAGCCCGCGCCACCGGCCGAAGGCGACCAGGGCGAGGGCGAACGCGGCCATCAGCACCCACAGCCCGGTGCTTCGCTGATGGTCGACGATCGCGTAGGCCTCGCCGTCCGGACTCGTGGTCGCGATCATCACCACCTCGTCGCCCTCGGCGATCTCCGGGGCGCCCGGGCCGTTGGGCAGCGGCACCTCGACGTCCTGCCCCTCGTCGGCACCATCGGCGACGCGCACCACCGCGGTGCCGCACCCGTTGACCTCGTCGGAGAGCTGCTCGGCACACTCCTCCTCGTCGATGGCGGTGACCTGACCCGCGACCTGCTCGGCAGACCCGCTGTCGTCCGGCACGGCGACGCCGTCAGCAGGCCACAGCCAGACCATGGCGGCGAGCGTGACGACCGCGATCGGTGCGATCACCGCCAACGCGATGCGCTGCATCTGCCTTGTCTCTCGCACTGCGTGCCGTGGGTGGTGCGCGCCCATGTGGTCCAGCTCCTCGCCTGGGTCGGGTCCGCGGCCGACTGCCGCCGAGCATCGACTCCGGCGACCGCGCTCGCAGTCGGTCCCACCGTCGCCGACACTCGTTCGGTCTGGGCCAACCTATCGGTGACCGCCGCAGCTCAGGACGCCTGCTCCAGCAAGGCGATGCACTCCACGTGATGTGTCATCGGGAACGGGTGTCGGACGCTGAGCACGAACGCGATCCTTTGCGGTCGACTGAGTTCTTGAGGCGCAACCGGTCTCGGACCTTCGCGCCGATGCCGGTCTCGCGGCCCGGAGGGCTGGGATCTGTGTTGCTCGCGATCGCGCATCAACGCGAGCTCGTTCCAAGCCCTTGTCGAGGCCCAGCGCAGAGGTGGAGGAGCCGCTCGGACAGCCATCCATCCCCCTTCGCGGGCAGGTCGTGGACCCTGGCAGCCGGCCCCCAGCCACAGGTCGTGGGCGGTCGTTGGTCCCTTCGGGCGAGGTGCCGCAGACTTGGCTGATGCCGATCTTGAACAAGGACATGTCGCTGTGCATCTCGCTCTCGGGACGCCCCTCCAACATCGGGACCCGCTTCCACAACTACCTCTACGACGAGATGGGCCTGAACTTCATCTACAAGGCGTTCTCGACCGAGGACATCACCGCGGCCATCGGCGGCGTCCGAGCGCTGGGCATTCGCGGCTGCTCGGTGTCGATGCCCTTCAAGGAGGCCGTCATCCCGCTCG
>JBAWHI010000348.1:0-1842 GCA_049593675.1 Nocardioides sp. | reverse complement strand
CCCCAGGGCACCGCAGCCCAGGGCACCGCGCCCCCAGGCACCGCAGGTCAGACCGGCGGACGGCAGGGCGGGCCCGGTGCGGGTGGGCGCGGCGGACTGCTCGACAGCAGCGAGCCGAGCGCCGAGCTGACCTCACTGCTCGAGGCCGACGCCGACTCCTACACCTGGGTCGCCGCGGCGGTCGGCTCCAACTCCGCCGCCGGCTACCAGCTCGCGACCGAGGAGCCGGTGATGGCGGTCGGCGGCTTCAACGGCTCCGACCCGAGCCCGACGCTCGAGGAGTTCCAGGAGTACGTCGCGAACGGCGAGATCCACTACTTCATCGGCGGCAGCCAGATCGGCCCGTCCATGGGCGGCAGCGAGGCCAGCAGCGACATCGCATCGTGGGTGGAGCAGAGCTTCACCGCCCGCACGGTCGACGGCGTGACGCTCTACGACCTGAGCACCGGGGCGACCTCGTGAGCGCCGCGCAGCCCTGGGAGCCGGTCGTCGTGGCGCCCGCCACGCAGGCGCCGACCCTGGAGGTGGTGATCCCGGTCTACAACGAGGAGCGCGACCTGGCCGCGTCGGTCGAGCGGGTGCGCGACCACCTGGCCACCTTCCCCTGGTCGCACGCGATCACCATCGCCGACAACGCGAGCACCGACGGCACCGCCGTGATCGCCCGCCGCCTGGCGCACACCTACGACGACGTACGGGTCGTGCACCTCGCCGAGAAGGGGCGCGGCCGGGCGCTGAAGAAGGTGTGGAGCGGCTCGGACGCGACGGTGCTCGTCTACATGGACGTCGACCTGTCGACCGACCTCAAGGCGCTGCTGCCCCTGGTCGCGCCGCTGATCAGCGGCCACTCCGACCTGGCGATCGGCAGCCGGCTGCGGCGTGGCTCGCGGGTCGAGCGCGGACCCAAGCGCGAGATGATCTCGCGCTGCTACAACCTGCTGCTCAAGGGCACGCTGCGGGCACACTTCTCCGACGCCCAGTGCGGCTTCAAGGCGATCCGCGGCGACGTGGCGCGGGTGGTGCTGCCGCTCGTCGAGGACGACGCGTGGTTCTTCGACACCGAGCTGCTCGTCCTCGCCGAGCGCGCCGGGCTGCGGATCCACGAGGTCCCGGTCGACTGGGTCGACGACCCCGACAGCCGGGTCGACATCGTGCGTACCGCCCTCGACGACCTGCGTGGCATCACCCGGCTCGGCCGCAACCTGTTCACCGGCAGGGTGCCGGTGGCCGACATCCCGGAGCGGCTGGGCCGGGTCTCGGCCGACGCCGGCGGTGGCCGGCTCGGCATGCAGCTGGTGATGTTCGGCCTCGTCGGGATCGCCTCGACCGTGGCGTACGCCGTCGTCTTCCTGCTCCTGCGCGGACCGTTCTCGGCCTTCACCGCCAACCTGCTGGCGCTGCTGGTCACCGCGCTCGCCAACACCGCGGCCAACCGGCGGCTGACCTTCGGCCTGCGCGGTCGCCACGGGGCGCTGCGCCATCAGCTGCGGGGGCTGGTGGTCTTCGCGGTCGGGCTCGGGGCGACCAGCGGGGCGCTGTGGCTCCTGCACGCCGTGGGGCCGGCCCACCACGGGGCCGAGGTGATGGTCTTGACCCTCACCAACCTGATGGTCACCGTCATGCGGTTCGTGGCGATGCGCACCTGGGTGTTCGTCCGGCGGCCGAGCGACCACCCGACCCGGGCGCCGCACCGCCCGCCCGGCCCGGGGGCGGGATCCGTGGTCGCACCCGCCTCCGACGGGTCCGCCCGCGCGGGCCGGTCCTGACGCTGCGACCGGTCAGCCGAAGCAGACCAGCGGGACCGGGGCGACATGGGCGGAGACCGCCGGCACCGCCGCGGCC
>JBAWHI010000347.1:0-2894 GCA_049593675.1 Nocardioides sp. | reverse complement strand
GCACCGTGTTCCGCGACTGCTTTCGCAGGGAGCACGCGGCGGTTGCCGGGACTTCTCAGGGCCGTACCCTCAGTCCCTCTTGATGAGCAGGTCCCACTGTAGGTGGGCGTCTCAGCATGTGCACATCGAGTCCACATGCTGGATGAGTCAGGGGGTGTAGGCCCAGCTGAGGTCGACCGAGGTCCGCCCTGGACCCCGCGAGGTCAACCGGACGACGAAGCCCTTGTCCCCACCCGGTTCCAACGCGTCGAGGTGCAGGGTGTCGACGTTCCCGGTGCCCACGAGGTAGGCGCAGAGCAGACCCGGCGGCGCGGTCGGCAGGTCGTAGCTGCCGGTGCAGCGCGCATCGTCGCCGGTGCTCAGGTCCGAGAAGTCCGGCGCGAAGACGGTGGCCTCGACGGGCTGCGGAGCCCGAGCCGGGAAGGCGATCGCCTGGTCGAGCTGCTGATCTGCCTGGTTCGCGGAGATGGCGTAGTACACCGACCCGGTGATGGTCTTGCCCGGCACCAGCGTGCTGGACGGGTCCCAGGTGTCGCTGAGCGACGCCTTCACCGAGTTCGACAGGTCGCTGAGCTGCACGGCCCCCTTCTTGAGGTCCTTGCCGGTCACCGAGTTGTTCTTGAGGTCCTTGCCGGTCACCGAGTTGTTCTTGATGTCCTTGCTGGAGATCAGCTTGGCAGCGTACGCCGACCCGCTGAGCGCCACGACCAGCGCCAGGAGGGCCACCAGCATCGCTGGGCTCAGCAGCGCTCCGACTCGTCGGGTCCAGGTCTGAGGCATCGTCGTCCTAACGTCGTCGGGAAGGTCTCCCGGTGACTCCACACGACAGACGCGGTCATGTCACGGTCGTCCAGACCGCTCAGACCACTCAGACCGCTCGATGCGCGTCCGCCGTCAGCCGGCGCAGGAGGTCGAGCACGCCCTCCGGGCCCTGCACCACCACGTCGGAGAGCGGGAGCAGAGCGCTCTGCTCGGTCGAGGCGGAGCAGACCAGCAGCGTCGGCAGACCGTCCGTGCGGAGCCTCGCGACGGCCTCGAACGCCTCCAGGTCACCGAGGTCGTCGCCGGCGAACAGGAAGGCGCCGGCCCCGACCTCGTCGACGAGCCGCTCGACGGCCTGACCCTTGTCCATCCCGGGAGCGCGCACCTCGATCACGTTCCGCCCCGGCTCGAGCGCCAGTCCGTTGCGGCTCGCGAGCTCGCGCAGCGGGGGCAGCAGCCGCTCGAACGCGGCGTCCGGGTCGCTCATCCGGCGGGTGTGCACCGCGTGCGCGAGACCCTTGTCCTCAACCCAGGCATCGGCGGCGTCGGCGTCGCGCAGGGTCCGTGGCAGGTCGCGCAGGAACGCCGCCAGCCCGGCGGGCGGCCGCGGCGAGACGATCCGGTGCTGGCTCGAGCTCCACCGCTCGTTGCCGTACTGGCCGTAGAGGTAGAGCTCCTTGCCGGTCGCGCCGATCGCGTCGCCGACCTCCTCGAGCCCGCCGAGGGCCAGGGCCTGACGCGCGGGTCGCCCGGTGATGACGGCGACGGCCGCGACCACCTCGGCGAGGTCGACGAGCACGTCGCTCGCGTCGGGGTGGATGTGCGCCTGGTCGGGGTCGTCGACGATCGGCGACAGGGTCCCGTCGAAGTCCAGGCCGACGACGGCGCTGCCGGCGGCACGCGCCAGCGCGGCGTACCGATCCTCGGCCTCGGGCGAGGTGAACTCCATGGCTCCACCCTGTCATCCGTGCCGGCGCCCGTCCCCGGGCAGGTGCCGGTCGGGTCCTAGGACAGCGGCTCGGTCAGGATCAGGGTCAGGCGGTCCATCCGCATCGGGTCGACGGCGGGTGCCGCGCGCTCGACACCGAGGTCGAGGGCCAGCTGCTTGCCGGCCGCCTTGAGATCGGCCGGGTAGTAGACCGTGGTCGCGGGGATCGTGCCGTACCAGTTGTCGGTGCCGACGACCTGCCAGCCCATGCCCGCAGTCCGGGCGCCGACCTCGCCGGCGAGGCCGGTGATGCCGGAGTTGTTGTAGACCTCGACGTAGACCTTGCCGCGCTGGACGGCGGGCGGCTTCGGCTTCGGCTTCGACTCCTTGGTCGGGGTGTACGTCGGCGACGGGGACTGGCTCGGCGCCGCGTCTCCGGCGACCGGGGTGACCTCGCGCTCGGCGGGCTCGCCACCGCGGGTGGCGACGAACGCGATCGCCGCCATCGCGACCGCGATCACGCTGAGCATGACCACCGGGGACGGCATGACCACGCCCAGCTGGTTGCGCTGCCGGCTGAAGGACCGACGGTGGGACCGGCCGCGGGCGCTCACCTCAGACCTCGAAGCCGAGTCGGCGCGCCGAGCGCTGCCGCTGTCGGGCCGAGCGCAGCCGACGCAGCCGCCGGACCAGCAGCGGGTCGGCCTCGAGGGCCTCCGGGCGGTCGATGAGGGCGTTGAGCACCTGGTAGTAGCGGGTCGACGACATGTCGAACTTCTCGCGGACCGCCGTCTCCTTGGCGCCGGCGTACTTCCACCACTGGCGCTCGAAGTCGAGGATCTCCCGGTCGCGGTCGCTCAGCGCCGGTGTGGCATCGGCGTCGCTGCCGAGAACGTTCGCTGCATCCATGAGCCCTCCCCGATCCGATCGATCCTGCGTCCGACACTGCAGGTCAGGGTTCACTCTAGGCGACGAACCACAACGATGTCATTCGCCCGGCTGGCGCGTCGGCCCTAGTCTCCGCCCATGACCACACGATGGGGCATCCTGGCCACCGGCAAGATCGCGCACACCTTCGCCCGCGACCTGGCGCTGGTACCGGACGCCGAGCTGGTCGCGGTCGGCTCGCGCCGCCCGGAGAGCGCCGAGGCCTTCGCCGCCGAGCACGGAGGGGCGGACGTCACGGCGTACGGCAGCTATGAGG
>JBAWHI010000346.1:0-6880 GCA_049593675.1 Nocardioides sp. | reverse complement strand
CAGCGAGGTGAGCAGCTGGCTCATCGTCTGCTGGAGGGTCTGGCTGACGTTGTCGATGTCGTTGGTGACGCGGCTGAGCAGCTCACCGCGCGGTGACCGGTCGAAGTAGCCCAGCGGCAGCCGGTTGATCTTGGTCTCGACGTCCTCGCGCAGCTGGCGCACGGTGTTCTGCACGACGGTGTTGAGCACGAAGCCCTGGAGCCAAGCCAGCAGGGAGGCTGCTGCATAGATCGCGAGCGCCAGCATGAGTACGTCGGCGACGGCCGTGAAGTCGACGCCCTGGCCGGGCACCACGTCCTGTCCCTGCACGGCCTCCGGCCACTGCGACTCCGGCGTGCCGGGCGGGATCTGGGAGCCGATGAACCCGTTGAACACCAGGTCGGTGGCGTGTCCGAGGATCCGCGGACCGACCGACATCAGACCGACGCTCACGACCCCGAGGGCGACGACCAGCAGCGCCTTGCCGCGATCCGGGCGCATCCGCGCGACCAGCCGCTTGGCCGAGGGCAGGAAGTCCATCGCCTTCTGGCCCACCATGCCGCCGCCCATCGGGCCGCGGCCCGGCCCGCCCTGGGGAGCCTCGATCCGCTCGGTGGCGGCGAACTCCTGCTTGCGCCCGCCCGTCTCGCTCGGGGCGGTCATGCCGCCTCCTCCGCCGTGAGCTGGGAGGTGACGATCTCCTGGTACGTCGGACAGTCGGCCAGCAGCTCCGGGTGCGTGCCACGACCGACCACCCGCCCGTCCTCGAGCACCAGGATCAGGTCGGCGTCGCGGATCGTGCTGACCCGCTGCGCCACCACCAGCACCGTCGCGTCCGTCGTCACCTGCTTGAGCGCGGCGCGCAGCCGGGCGTCGGTGGCGAGGTCCAGCGCCGAGAAGGAGTCGTCGAACAGGTAGATGCCGGGCTTGCGCACCACCGCGCGGGCGATGGCGAGCCGCTGTCGCTGGCCACCGGAGAAGTTGGTGCCGCCCTGGGCGACCGTGCTGTCCAACCCGTCGGGCAGCGCCTCGACGAAGTCGCGCCCCTGGGCGATCTCGAGGGCGGCCCACATCTCGGCCTCGGTGGCGTCGGCCTTGCCGTGCTGCAGGTTGCTGCGCACGGTGCCGCTGAAGAGATAGGCCTTCTGCGGCACCAGACCGATCTGCGCCCAGAGCAGGTCGGGATCGGCGTCGCGGACGTCCTGGCCGGCGACGCGGACCGTGCCCGACGTGGCGTCGAAGAGCCGCGGGACCAGGTTGACCAACGTGGTCTTCCCACTGCCGGTCGAGCCGATCACCGCCACGGTCTGCCCGGGCCTCGCGGAGAGCGAGACCTCGCAGACCACCGGGTCCTCGGCGCCCGGGTAGGCGAAGGTGACGCCCTCGAGGTCGAGGTGTCCGCGCAGGGCGGGATCGGGGGCGACGAGCTCGTCGGGCACCGGCACCGAGGTCTCGGTGTCGAGCACCTCGGCGATCCGGTCCGCGCACACGGCGGCGCGCGGGATCATCATCAGCATGAAGGTCGCCATCATGACCGACATCAGGATCTGCATCAGGTAGGTCAGGAACGCCGTCAGGGCGCCGACCTGCATCTCGCCGTTGTCGACGCGCTGACCGCCGAACCAGATGACCGCGACACTCGAGACGTTGACGACCAGCATCACCAGCGGGAACATCGCGGCCATCCAGCGACCGGCGCGCACCGCCACCTCGGTGAGGTCGTCGTTCGCCGTCGCGAAGCGCTGAGCCTCGTGCGGCTCCCGCACGAAGGCGCGCACCACGCGGATGCCGGTGATCTGCTCGCGCAGCACCCGGTTCACCTCGTCGATGCGCGACTGCATGGCGCGGAAGCTCGGCACCATCCGACTGACCACGAAACCGACGCTCACGAACAGCGCGGGCACGACGACGGCGAGGATCCAGCCCAGGCCCATGTCCTCACGCAGCGCCATCAGCACGCCCCCGATCATCATGATCGGCGAGGAGACCGCGATCGTGCAGGCCATCAGGACCAGCATCTGCACCTGCTGCACGTCGTTGGTGCTGCGGGTGATCAGCGACGGCGCCCCGAAGTGCTGCACCTCCCGGGTGGAGAAGGTCCCGACCCGGGCGAACTGGGCAGCGCGGAGGTCGCGACCGACGCTCATCGCCGTGCGGGCGCCGAACCAGACGGCGACCACCGAGCAGACGATCTGCACCAGTGCGATCGCCAGCATCTCGATGCCGGTGCGGACGATGTAGCCGGTGTCGCCGGTGGCCACACCCTGGTCGATGATGTCGGCGTTCAGGCTCGGCAGGTAGAGCATCGCGACGACGCCGATGAACTGGAAGAGGACGACCAGCGCCAGCCAGGAGCGGTACGGCGCGAGGCGCTCGCGCAGGAGACGGAGGAGCATCAGACTCGGGCCACCGCTCGGCGCAGCGTCCAACGATGGGTGTCGCGCACGATGCTCACCACCCGAGGATAGAGATCCGGGAAAGAACACTTCGCGCGAGGTGTCTCACACCTATCCTTCGGTGCGTGTCGAGTCGTCGCGGTCTTCAGGCAACGGTCGTTCTGGTCGTGCTCGCGCTGCTGGGCGGGCTGGTCGCCGTCGGGATCTCCCACGAGCTCGGCATCCGCGCCGAGGACAAGGTCGTCCCCGTCGAGGACCTCGTGCCGGCGCCGCCGCGAGCCGCGGTCCCGCCACCCCAGCTCACCGTGGACGCCACCGCCGGTCTGCGCACCCGGACCGCCGTGGCCGAGCTGCAGGAGGCCGTCGCCGCCGCGCCCGGGACGCGCGGAGCCGCCGCGCTCGTCGTACGCCATGGGGACGGGGACACCGACGACGACACCTACCGCCTCACCGGCTCCGCCGACCGGATGCGCATCTCGGCGGACAGCGAGACCGGCGCGGTCCGTGGCATCTACGACCTCGCCCTCGCGGCTCGCGAGGGTCGCCCCCTGACCGAGCACCTCGGTGAGGAGGTCACGTCGCGGATGCCGTTCCGGATGGTCGAGCTCGGCGCCGCCGGTGTCGTGCCCGACCCGTCCGAGTGGATCGACGGAGACGACTACTCCCACCACTCCAAGGCCTTCGAGGACGTGATGCTCGACGAGGCGCCCTACATCGACCAGGAGGCGCTGGCCGTCGCCCGCGCGAGCGTCTACGAGTACGCCGAGCACGTGCTCGCCGAGGGCTACAACGCGGTCGCGATCTGGGGCTTCCTGGAGTACGTCACCTTCGCCGACATCGACGGCGTCTACGACGCCGACGACGACCACGTGGCACGGGCCGAGGCGATGCGCGCAGCCTTCGGCCCGATCTTCGAGCGGCTCGACCGGCTCGGGCTGAAGGTCTACCTGCGCACCGACATGCTCGCGCTCACCACGCCGCTGGAGGAGTACCTCACCCGCGACCACCCGCTCGACCCGGAGGATCCCGAGCTCTGGGATCTCTACGCAGCCGGGTTGGACGAGGTCTACGAGGCTCTGCCGACCCTGGACGGCGTCCTGATCCGCATCGGCGAGGCCGGGACCGTCTACAACCTCGACGGCTGGGACTACTACTCCGACCTGGCCGTCACGACCGTGCCGGCCGTGCGCGCGATGCTCGAGGCGTTCGTCGCCCAGGCCGAGCGGGCCGACCGGGAGGTGATCTTCCGGACGTGGAGCGTGGGTGTCGGCGCGGTCGGCGACATGCACACCAACCAGGAGTCCTACCGCGCGGTCCTCGACGGCATCGACTCCGACAACCTGATCGTGTCGACCAAGTACACCCTCGGCGACTACTACTCCTACCTGCCGCTCAACGACACCCTGGACATCGGCAGCCAGCGTCGGATCGTCGAGCTGCAGAGTCGCCGCGAGTTCGAGGCGTACGGCGCGCTGCCCAACGACCTCGGGGTGCTCTACCAGGAGGCGCTCGAGCACTTCCTGGAGTCGAACCCCCGCGTCGAGGGCATCTGGACCTGGACCCAGGACGGTGGGCCGTGGCGGGCCGGCCCGATGACCCTCGAGCTGACCAGTGGCTTCTGGCAGCTCTACGAGCTCAACACGGTGCTGGCGGCCCGACTGGCTCGCGACCCGGGCGCCGACCCGGCGACGATCACGGCCGACTGGGCGCGACGCTGGTTCTCCGGCGACCGCGCGACCGTCGGGGCCATCTCCGACGCGATGGCCCTCTCCCGCGAGGCCGTCACCCACGGCCTCTACATCGAGCCGTTCGCCGAGAAGCGCGGCTTCGCGATGGGGCTCGAGCCGCCGCCGATGATGTGGATCTTCGAGTGGGACATCATCACCGGCGACAGCGCCGTGCTCGACGTCATGTACGCGATCTCGAAGGACCGCCTGGAGGAGGCGATCGCCGAGGGCGACGACGCGGTCGCGACCGCCGAGGAGATGCGTGACCTGGTGGCCGGCACCGACCCCGCGACCTGGAGCGACCCGGTGCTGCGCGAGCACTTCGTCGACACCCTGGACTACCAGGTCAACCTGCTCGAGCTGCTGGCGGCGTACCGCACGATGTTCCTGCGCCACGCCCAGTGGCTCGACACCGGATCGGGCGACGCGCGGGAGGCCTGGTCCGAGGCGCGCGAGCGGTTCGAGGCCGTCGCCGCCACCCACGAGGAACGCTACGACCGCAACGTCGACCTCCCGGCCTTCAACCTGACCGCTGCCCGGATCGGCGAGGCGCGGGCGGCCCGCGACCTGCCGATGGCCTGGTTCGCCCGGGGCGGTCTGCTGCTGGTGCTCGGGCTGCTGGCCCTCACCCGCACCGGCCGCACGCTGGTTCGATCGGCACTCACCCCGTGGCGCAGGCCAGCCCCGACCAACCGCTGGTTGCTGGTCGGGATCCCGGTGCTGGCCGTGGTGTGGAGTCGGCTCGCCTTCACCTGGTTCCTCGCGCCCGCCCACCTGCTTCTCGTCGGCATCGGGTGGGCCGCCCTCGTCGTCGCCGTCGCACTGACCCGCTCCTGGTGGGTGGCGACCGCTGTCGGAGGAGCGGTCACCCTGCGCGCCCTGCTGCTGCTCGGCGTCCTCTCGATCCGCGGGCCCGGGGGCTACTGGTTCATGTTCTGGGCCGAGCCGGGCTGGCGCACGGCGTACGTCGTGGTCTCGTTCATGCTCTTCGGCTGGGTGCTGGCCTGCCTGATCTGGTCCCTGGCGGGGGCGATCGGTCACCGCCGATCGACCGCCGTCGCGGTGGGTGTGGTCGGGGCGGTCCTGCTCGCGATCGGCGTGCTGCTGGAGACCGTCGGTCTCGAGCGGTCCCTCAGCACGTGGAACGACCAGCTCTCGCTGCTGCCCTGGGGGCTGGCTCGGATCCTCGGACTCGCGGTCTATCTCGGCATCCCGGCGGCGCTGCCCTGGTATGTGATCGGGGCGGGCACGGTGCTCGTGCTCGGCGCCCTCGCCCTCGGTCTCCCCGGGCGCCGACACGCGGTCGAGCAGTCGGTCAGGGAGCCAGTCGCTCGGTGACCCAGTGGTCCGCCTCGCGCCGGTAGCGGAGCCGGTCGTGCATCCGTCCGGGGCGGCCCTGCCAGAACTCGACGGCGTGCGGGCGCACGACGTAGCCGCCCCACTCCTCGGGGACCGGCACCTCGTCGGGGTAGCGAGCCTCCGCGGCCGCGAGCGCGTCGGCGAGCTCCTCGCGGGTGGTCACCCGGGACTGGTGCGACGCCCAGGCGCCGAGCTTGGAGCCGCGCGGCCGGACGGCGAAGTAGGCCTCGACGTCGGCTGCCGGGAGCGGCGTCGCCACTCCGTCCACCCGGACCTGCCGCTCGAGCGGGTGCCACGGGAAGAGCAGCGCGCAGCGCGGGTTGGCGGCCAGCTCCATCCCCTTGCGCGAGCCGGTGTTGGTGAAGAACACGAAGCCGGCCGGGCTGAGTCCCTTGAGCAGCACCATCCGCGACGACGGCGCACCGTCGGCGTCGACCGTGGCGAGCACCATCGCGTTCGGGTCGTGCAGGCCGGCGGCCAGCGCGGTGCGCATCCAGCCCTCGAACATCACGATCGGGTCCCATGCGAGGTCGCCCTCGTCCAGGCCGGCCCTGCCGTACTCCTCACGCAGCGCGGCGAGGTCGATCTGCGGCTCGATCTGGGGCATGCCTCGACCCTAGACGGGGTGAGGGGCAGAATGCCGAGCGCACCCGAACGAAGGAGACCCATGACCGAGGTACACCACGGACTGGAGGGCGTCGTCGCCTTCGAGACCGAGATCGCCGAGCCGGACAAGGAGGGTTCGGCGCTGCGCTACCGCGGCGTGGACATCGAGGAGATCGTCGGCCGCGTGCCGTTCGAGAACGTCTGGGGCCTGCTCATCGACGGCTCCTACACCCCGGGCCTCTCCCCCGCCGAGCCCTACAACCTGCCGGTGCACACCGGGGACGTCCGCGTCGACGTGCAGGCCGCCGTCGCCATGCTGGCGCCGGCGTTCGGCTTCGGGCAGACCTACGACATCAGCGACGAGCAGGCCCGCGAGGACATCGGCCGGCTGGCCGTCATGGTGCTCTCCTACGCCGCACAGTCGGCCCGCGGGCTGCACCAGGCGGTCGTCCCCCAGAAGGTCGTGGACGAGGGCGAGACGCTCGCCGAGAAGTTCCTGATCCGGTGGAAGGGCGAGTCGGACCCGAAGCACGCCCACGCCATCGACGCCTACTGGTCCTCGGCCGCCGAGCACGGCATGAACGCCTCCACCTTCACCGCCCGCGTGATCACCTCGACCGGCGCGGACGTGGCAGCAGCCTTCTCGGGCGCGATCGGCGCGATGAGCGGCCCCCTGCACGGAGGCGCCCCCTCGCGCGTCCTCGGGATGATCGAGGAGGTCGAGCGACGCGACGGCGACGCCGCGTCCTACGTCAAGGAGCTGCTCGACAACGGCGAGCGCCTGATGGGCTTCGGGCACCGCGTCTACCGCGC
>JBAWHI010000345.1:0-5621 GCA_049593675.1 Nocardioides sp. | reverse complement strand
CGTTGCCACCGAGTGCGAGCAGGACCCTCATGGGCCGAACGTAGTGACCGGGACGGACCACGTTCCACGGCAGGACTTGCCAAGAGAACGCCGTGCGACTGGCAGCGTTCGTCGCCAGGGCGCTCGCTCAGCGCCCGCCCGCCACCCGCAGCGTCGTGCCGATGACGTACGACGCCGCGTCGCTCATCAGCCACGCGATCGCCTCGGCGACCTCGTGCGGCTCCCCCACCCGGCCGAGGGGCACCAGCGGGCCGACCCGGTCGGCCCGACCGGGCTCCCCGGCGTCGGCGTGGATGTCGGTGCGCACGGTGCCGGGCGCGACACCGACCACCCGGACCCCGTCGGACGCGACCTCCTGGGCCAGACCGAGGGTCAGCGCGTCGACGCCGGCCTTGGCGGCGGCGTACTGGACGTACTCGTGCGGCGACCCGAGGGTCGCGGCCCCGGAGGAGACGTTGACGAGGACCCCGCCGTCGCCGCCGTAGGACCTCGCGAGCACCCGGACCGCGGCTCGCGCGACGAGCAGCGCCGAGGTGAGGTTGAGGTCGACGGTCGCGGCGATCAGCTCCGGCGGGGTCTCGGCGAGCGGGCCGATGTGCAGGGTCGCGCCGGCGTTGTTGACCACGCCGGTCAGCCGACCGTGCTCGGTCGCGGCGTCGAACAGCCGGTCCACCCCGTCGGGGACAGTGAGGTCCGAGCGCACGACGGCACAGCGGACCCCAGCGTCCGCGACGGCGAGCCGCACCTCCTCGGCGGCTGCCTCGTCGCGGGCGTAGCCGAGGACCAGGTCGTGCCCGTCGCGCGCCAGGCGCAGCGCGGTGGCCGCCCCGATGCCGCGGGTGCCGCCGGTGATCAGGATCGTCATGCCAGCTCGAAGTCTGCGAAGTCGAAGCCCGGCGACACGACGCAGCTCACGAGCGCGTCGGCGGAGGTGGGCACGGTGCGCTGCCAGGTGCCGGCGGGCACCAACGCCTGTGGGGTCTCGGCCTCGACGCTGACCCGGTCACCCGCGACCGGCGCGCCCGCGGCACCGCCGAGCTCGAGGGTGACCGAGCCCTGATGGGCCAGCCAGAGCTCGTCCGACGCGACCCGGTGCCAGGCCGAGGAGTGGCCGGCCGGCAGCAGGAAGTAGATGAGGGTCGCGGTCGGCCGCACCCGTCCGTCCGCGAGGGTGCAGGTCTCCGCGGACGCCCAGGTCTGGCGGTACCACCCGCCCTCGGGGTGCGGCGCCAGGTCGAGGGCCTCGGCCAGCGGCGGGCGACTCACGCCTCGACCCCGTGCGACCGCGCGTGCAGGGCCCTGACCTCGGCCTCGAGCGACGGTGCCGGGCCGTCGACGAGCAGGTCGGGCGCCACCTCGACGACGGCCAGGGCGCGCACCGGGCCCGGCGGCACTCCCCACTCGGACAGCCAGCCGGACAGCTGCTCGGTCGAGGCGGCGTAGACGATCCGGCCGAGACCGACCCAGGCATGCGCGGCCGAGCACATCGCGCAGTGCTCGCCGGAGGTGTAGACCGTGCAGGCGGCGCGCTCGGCCGGGGCGACGTGCTCCCCCGCCCACCGGGCGATGTCGAACTCGGGGTGGCGGGTCTGGTCGCCGTCCTTGACCCTGTTGCGGTCGGCGAACAGCACCTCGCCGTCGCCACCCACCAGCACCGAGCCGAACGGCTCGTCGCCGTCGTCGAGCGCCTCGCGGGCCAGGTCGACGCAGTGCCGCAGGTGGAGCAGGTCGATGTCGGACAGGCTCATGTGTCGAGTCTGGCATCTCTCCGGCGGCCCGGGACTAGGCTCCTCGGAGTCCAGCCTTCCTCGGGACCAGCGATCAGGAGCCTCGATGCAGACCGAGATCAAGTACGGCCCGGCCTACTCCGCCGCGAAGGTCGTCCTCAGCGCCGGCGAGACCGTCCGGGCCGAGGCGGGCGCCATGCTCGCGATGTCTCCCGGCATCGCCATGGAGACCTCCACCCAGGGCGGCATGCTCAAGGGCCTGCGTCGCTCGGTCCTGGGCGGCGAGTCGTTCTTCATGAACACCTTCACCGCGCAGGTCGACGGCGCCGAGCTCTGGCTGGCGCCCGCGCTCGCCGGCGACATCGTGGCGTGGCCGATCCAGGGCACGCTCTTCGTGCAGTCCGGGTCGTTCCTCGCCTCGTCCCAGGGCATCGAGGTCGACTCCCAGTGGGGCGGGTCGAAGACCTTCTTCTCGCGCGAGGGCCTGTTCATGCTGCGGGTCAGCGGGCACGGCGACGTCGTGCTCTCCAGCTACGGCGCCATCCACGCGATCGACCTCGCGCCCGGCCAGACCTACACCGTCGACACCGGTCACATGGTCGCGTGGACCGAGGGCGTCCACTACGCGGTCCGCAAGGTCGGCAACTGGAAGTCGACGTTCTTCTCCGGGGAGGGCCTGGTCGCCGACCTCACCGGGCCCGGCCGGATCTACATCCAGACCCGGAGCCAAGACGCCTTCCTGGACTGGCTCATCCCCAACCTGCCGACCACCAACAACTGAGACCGAGCGCCAGGCTCAGTCGGCCTCGAGCACCATCTCGACGTCGCCGCTGGCGAGGGTCAGGGTGGACCCGTCGAGCGCAACGGTCATCCCGTCGGTCAGCAGCCCGGCCAGCCACTGGTCCTGGGCGGTCAGGTCCTCGGGGCAGGCCATCCTCGTGGAGGCGGCCTCGCCGCTCCACCGCAGGGTGGCGCCCTCCACCTCGTAGGCAGCAGCCTGGTTGTTGCAGCCGGCGGCCGCGGCCATCCGGTCGCCCTCGAAGCTCAGCGTCACCGCGGTGCCCTCGACCAGGTCGTGACCGCTGACGCCGGTCGAGGTGTACGTCGTGCCGTCGAGGTCGTCCGCGGTGGGGGCGTCGGCGTCGCTGCCCCCGCCGGAGCCGCAGGCGCCGAGCGCGAGGACCGCCGCGGTCGCGAGGACCAGCCCGCGCGTCGTGCGCAGCAGCGATCGGTCGGGGGTCCAGGGCGCCATCGTTCCTCCAGATGCGGCTAGCGAAGCCGCAGCCTAGCGAGCCGCCGGTCCGCGCAGGTGCGCCTCAGCCGAAGAGGGCCTCTGCGGCGCGGGAGTCGGCGTACTCCTCGAACCGGGCGATCCGCCCCTCGTGCACGGTCACGACCAGGCAGGTCGGCACCCGCACCGGGTCACCGGCGGCGTTGGAGCCCGTGGTGGTCGCCTGGACCACCCAGCCTCCGTCGAAGACCCGCAGGCGCACGTCCTCGACCCGCAGGTCGGCACCGGCGCGGACCTGGCGCGTGCGCGACGGCGTCCGTTCGATCTCGGCCTCGTGCTCGCCGATGTTGTGCCAGGTGGACACGCCCTCGGCATACACGTCGTCGTCGGCGCGACGTCCGGCCAGGAACGCCGGCAGCCACCGCTGGGCGAGGGCGAACGTCTCCTCGACGCCCGCCGCGGTCGGCATCGCGATCTCGGGCTCGTCCACACCGCCATCATTCACCCCGGCGGACGCCGACGTCACCCGCCGTCGGCCAGCGCCGCGCGAAGGCTGTCCTGCAGCGGTGTCGCCGGGCGGCCGAGCAGGGTCGCCAGCGGCAGCGCACCCGTGAGCAGCCCGTGCTGGTCGTAGTAGCCGAACATCGCGAGCAGCCACTCGCGCTGCCGGTCGTCGAGGGCGGAGCCCGGCCCGGCTGCCCACTCCTCCGGCGGGATCCGCACGGCTGCGACCTGGTGACCGAGGATCGCCCCCGCCGCGACGGCGACGTCCTCGACCGTCACCGCGGACTGCCCTCCGAGCTCATAGGTCGCGCCCTCGTGACCGGGCTCGACCAGGACCGCGGCGCTCGCCTCGGCGACGTCCTCGAGGTCGACCAGCCCGAAGGGGACGTCGACCCGGTAGGCGACCTCGATCGACCTCGCGCCGGAGCGAAGCCCCGGCACGAGGTTCTGCAGGTAGGCGCACGGCTGGAGGATCGTCCACGCAGCCGGACCACGGCGCACGACGTCCTCGGCCCGGGCCTTGCCGAGGTGGTGCGGCATGGCGGGCGCGTAGGGCGAGGCGACCGAGTGGTGGACGACGCGCGGCACCCCGGCGCTCCGGACCGCGGCGAGCACCTCGGCCACGAGCCCCGGCTCGTCGGGGTGCAGGTTCGGCGCGATCAGGTAGGCGGCGTCACAGCCGTCGAGCGTCCCGGCCAGGTCGTGCCACTGCGCCCGACCGACGGACACCGTGTCGACCCCACGCCGGTGGAGCGCTCCCTGCACGGCCTGCCCGGTCTTGCCGTTGCCGCCGACCACGGCGACGCGCATCAGACCAGGTCCACGTCCGCGAAGGGCGCGCCGGCCGCGAGCGACGCGTAGCCCGGACCGCGATCGAAGAACGCCTCGCTCGCCTCCGGGCGGGCGGCCCGCTCGGCAGCGGTCGCCGCCTCGTCGTGGCTCAGGTCGTCACCGTCGAGGGTGCCGGTGAGCACGACGCCGTACGTCGCCAGCGCGGCCTCCGGGGAGACCTTGCGCCAGACCACGTCGCGGACCACGAGAGCAGGGTCGCGCTCGAGCGGGTTGCCCCAGCCGCCGCCGCCCGTGGTGCGGATCCGCACGACCTCGCCGGCCTTGATCGGCTCGGCGTCGGCGAGGGCGTCGACGTCGCGCTCGTTGGGGCCGCCGGCATCGATGGTGACCTCGAAGGGCTTGCCGGCCAGGCCGCCCTTGACGCCCCAGCAGGCCAGGATCGACCGGTCCGCGATGGACATGAAGTGGCCGTCCTTGAGCATCCGGATGTGCTTCTCGTAGCCGAGCCCGCCTCGGAACTGACCGGCGCCGCCGCTGTCCATCGCCAGCGACAGGGACTCGACGCGGAACGGGAAGCGCGCCTCGGTGAACTCGGTCGGCAGGTTGCGGCTGTCTGGGACGACGTGGATGGTGTCCTCGCCGTCGGCGTAGTAGCGCCCGCCGGATCCGCCACCGAGCACCTCACGCATCAGGTAGGGGCGGCCCTCGAGGTCCTCGCCGTACACACCGGTGTAGCGGATCGTCTCCTGGTCGGCCGGCATCCGTCCGTCGACCGCCTTGGCGACGACGCCCGCGAGCACGCCGAGGAGTCGCAGGATCACGAAGGTCCGGGCGTTGGTCGGAGCCGGGAACACCGGCGTGAGCAGGGTGCCGGGCTCGGGGAAGCGCATCTCGATGAGCGGCACGATGCCCTCGTTGACATCGAGCTCGGCCATCCGCTCGGGGCTCTCGGCGAGGTTGCGCAGGATCGGCGCCAGCCACTTCTTGAGGAAGACGCCGTCGCTGTAGTCGCCGCAGTGGTTGATCGGGCCCTTGGCCTGGGGCGAGGTGCCGTCGAAGTCGAGGATCAGCCGCTCGCCGTCCGGGTCGTCCGCCGGCGTGCGGGTCAACGTGATCCGCTGCGTGTGCAGTTGCGGCACGTCGACGCCGTCGTGCTCGGCGTAGTCCTCCCAGGTCCAGGTCCCGACCGGGATCTTGGAGAGGATCTCGCGGCGGTAGGTCTGCGTGGTGCGGTCGATGATCGCGTCGAAGCAGGACTCGACGGTGTCGGTGCCGTACCGGTCGAACAGCTCGCCGAGCCGACGCGCGCCCATCAGGCAGGCCGAGCACTCGGCATCGAGGTCGGCGGCCAGCGACTCGGGCATCCG
>JBAWHI010000344.1:0-3018 GCA_049593675.1 Nocardioides sp. | reverse complement strand
CGCGAGGGGCTGGACACCTCGACCGCGACGGTGCAGTGGGTGGTGTCCGGCTATGCGCTCGCGTTCGGCCTCACCCTCGTCACGGGCGGACGGCTCGGTGACGCGTACGGCCGGCGCCGGATGATGGTGATCGGACTCAGCGGCTTCATCCTCGCCAGCGCCGCCGTCGGACTGGCTCCCAGCGCCGGCTGGGTCGTGGTCGGACGCCTCGTCCAGGGCGCGAGCGCCGGACTGCTCACCCCCCAGAACTCCGGACTGATCCAGCAGCTGTTCCGCGGCCCGGAGCGCGGGCGCGCCTTCGGACTGTTCGGCCTGGTCGTCTCCATCTCGTCGGCCGCCGGGCCGGTGCTCGGCGGGCTGATCATCGCCGGCGCCGGGGCCGAGCACGGGTGGCGCTACATCTTCCTGGTCAACATCCCGATCGGGCTGGTCGCGATGGTCGCGGTCATCCGGATGGTGCCCGGCCGTCCGCGCGAGTCGCGCGAGGTCGGGGTCCGCCTCGACCTTCCCGGTGCGGTGCTGCTGGGCGCTGCCGTGCTCTGCGTCCTGCTGCCCACGGTCGCGGCCGAGAGCGGAGCGCGCCTGCCGATGCTCCTGCTGCTGGCCGCCGGCCCGCTGGCTTGGCTGTTCGTGCGGCGCGAGAGCGGGCTGGTACGCCGGGGCGGAGCACCACTGCTCGACGTCGGCCTGCTCCGGCGTACTCCCGGCTATGCCAACGGCGTCGCGGTCGGGACGCTCTACTTCACCGGGTTCACCGGCTTCTTCCTCGTGCTGTCGGTCTACTACCAAGAGCAGCTCGGGCTGTCGGCGTTGCAGACCGGACTGCTGATCTCCCCGTTCGCCGTCGGATCGGCGATCACGGCTCCGCTGGCCGGCCGGGTGGTGTCGCGGCTGCATCGGAAGGTGACCGTGCTGGCCCTGGCGGTGACGATGGTCGGCATCCTGGCGACGGCGGTGCTGGTGCCGATGGCCGGCGCCGAACGGCTCTGGGTGGTGGCGGTCCCCGCGATGTTCCTCGCCGGGATCGGCGGAGGCGGGGTGGTCTCCCCCAACATGACGCTGTCGCTGGAGGAGGTGCCGCCGCGGATGGGCGGCGCCGCCGGCGGCGCGCTGCAGACCGGACAGCGGATGGGCTCCGCGATCGGTGCCGCCCTCGCCATGACGATCTACCAGCTCGTGCTCACCTCGGCCGGCAGCGGCGCCGGGCTGCGGGCCGCGCTCGCGACCGGCCTGGCGCTGCTCGCCGCGTCGCTGGCCATGGCGGTCCGGGCGCACCGGCAGCAGACTTGAGCCATGACCTTCCTCGGTGAACCCCCCACGACACCCCGGGTGCAGGAGCTGTACGACGCCGACGTCGCCGCCTACGGCTACGTGATGGACCTCAACCGGGCGTGGGCGCACCAGCCCGACGCCCACGACGCCCTGTTCGACCTGCTCGGCTCGGTCGCGCTCGCCGGCGAGCTCTCGATGCGCGAGCGCGGAGTGCTCGTGACGGCCTGCGCGTCGACGATCGGCGACTCCTACTGCTCGCTGGCGTGGGGAGCGAAGCTCGCCGCCGAGACCGACCCGTCCGTGGCCGCCGCGGTCCTCACCGGGGCCGACACCGGCCTGTCGGAGGCCGAGCGGGCGATGGCCGGTTGGGCGCGCAAGGTCGCTGCGGACCCCAACGGCACCACCGCCGCCGACGTCCAGGAGCTCCGCGACGCCGGACTCAGCGACGGGCGGATCTTCGCCGTCACCGCGTTCGTCGCGCTGCGGCTGGCCTTCTCCACCGTCAACGACGCGCTCGGCGCCGTACCCGACGACGAGCTGGTCGAGGCAGCACCCGCACGGGTCCGGGAGGCCGTGACGTGGGGCCGTCGGACGGTGCACCCGCGGCCCACCTGACCCGTGTCCGACTCGGGCCTGCCAGGTGTTCCCTGACGTTGTCAGGCGTTGCAACGGCCGACAACGTCGGGAATCCCCGGTCGACCGGGGACTCATCCCGGCTCCCGGTCCCTACAGAATGTCGCCCGGAGAGTACGCCGCGGCGTCGGGGTGCGCCGCGGTCACGTCCGCGACCCGGCGTACGACCGCCTGGACCTGGGCGACGGCGGCGCCGGTGAAGGTGATCGGCTCCGCGACCAGGGTGGCCAGCTGGGCCTCGGTGAGCCCGAGGCGGGGGTCGGCGGCGAGCCGGGCGAAGACGTCGTTCTCGGCCTGGCCCTGACGCATGTCGAGAGCGGTGCCGACCGCGGCCTCCTTGATGGCCTCGTGCGCGGCCTCGCGGCCGACGCCGTTGCGGACCGCGGCCATCAGCACCTTCGTGGTGGCCAGGAACGGCAGGTAGCGGTCGAGCTCGCGCTGGATCACGGCGGGGAACGCGCCGAACTCGTCGAGCACCGTCAAGAAGGTCTCGAAGAGGCCGTCGGCGGCGAAGAACGCGTCGGGCAGCGCCACGCGACGGACGACCGAGTCGGACACGTCGCCCTCGTTCCACTGGTCGCCGGCGAGCTCGCTGACCATCGAGAGGTGGCCGCGGAGGACGACGGCGAGGCCGTTGACCCGCTCGGCGGAGCGGCTGTTCATCTTGTGCGGCATCGCCGAGGAGCCGACCTGGCCCTCCTTGAAGCCCTCGGTGACCAGCTCGTTGCCGGCCATCAGCCGGACCGTGGTCGCGAGGTTCGACGGTCCGGAGACCAGCTGGACCAGCGCGGAGACGACGTCGAGGTCGAGGCTGCGCGGGTAGACCTGGCCGACGCTCGTGAGCACCCGCTCGAAGCCGAGGTGGCGAGCGACGCGCTCCTCGAGGTCGGACAGCTTCTCGGCGTCGCCGTCGAGCAGGTCGAGCATGTCCTGTGCGGTGCCCATCGGGCCCTTGATGCCACGCAGCGGGTAGCGCGCCAGCAGCTCCTCGACCCGGTCGAGGCCGATCAGCATCTCGTCGGCGATCGTGGCGAACCGCTTGCCGAGGGTGGTCGCCTGCGCGGCGACGTTGTGGCTCCGTCCGGCCATCACGGTCGCCTCGTGCTCGGCGGC
>JBAWHI010000343.1:0-5568 GCA_049593675.1 Nocardioides sp. | reverse complement strand
CCCGAGCCCGGGGAGACCTCGAACGACGGTGCCTCGTCGAGGTTGTTCTGAGGCAGGAAACCCAGCAGGGTCTTGACGTACTCCAAGGCGTCATCCTCGTCGGTGCCCATGTAGTGGGCGTTGCCCGACTTGGTGTTGTGGGTCCGTGCCCCGCCGAGTTCCTCCATCGAGACGTCCTCACCGGTGACCGTCTTGATGACGTCGGGTCCGGTGATGAACATGTGGGAGGTCTGGTCGACCATGATCGTGAAGTCGGTGACCGCGGGGGAGTAGACGTGCCCACCGGCACAGGAGCCCATGATCATGGAGATCTGCGGGATGACCCCGGAGGCGTGCACGTTGCGCTTGAAGATCTCACCGTAGAGACCCAGCGACACCACGCCCTCCTGGATCCGGGCACCGGCGCCCTCGTTGATCCCGATGACCGGGCACCCGGTCCTGATCGCGAGGGCCATCACCTTGGTGATCTTCTCGCCGTAGACCTCGCCGAGCGAGCCACCGAAGATGGTGAAGTCCTGGGAGAAGACGCAGACCTGGCGGCCGTCGATGGTGCCGTAGCCGGTGACCACCCCGTCGCCGTAGGGACGGTTCTTCTCCAGCCCGAACGCCGTCGACCGGTGTCGGGCGAGCTCGTCGAGCTCGACGAAGGAGCCCTCGTCGAAGAGCATCGCGATCCGCTCCCGAGCCGTCTTGCGGCCCTTCGCGTGCTGCTTCTCCACGGCCTTGGCCGAGCCCGCGTGGACGGCCTCGTCCAGACGGCGGTCGAGGTCCGCGAGCTTGCCTGCGGTGGTGTGGATGTCGATGTCCGACGGAACGTCGGTTCCCTCGCCGGGCTGGGCACTCATCAGGGGTCAGGCTCCTCACTGGCATGTCGTTGCGACCGTGGGCCAATCTAGTGCCCGTGACCGCAGACGCGATGAGACGCCCACCACTCGAGGCGGCAGCGCTTGCCGCACTGGGGCCCGAACTCGAGGTGGAGGTCCTCGAGTCGGCCACCTCGACCAATGCGGTCGCCGCTGAGCGGGCCCGCGCCGGAGCCCGCGAGGGGCTCGTCGTGGTGGCCGAGCACCAGACCGCCGGCCGCGGTCGGTTGGACCGCAGCTGGGACACGCCGCCCCGGGCCTCGCTCACGTTCTCGATGGTGCTGCGGCCCGGCGTCCCCGCCGGCTCCTGGCCGTGGCTGCCGCTGCTCACGGGCCACACGGTCGCCAAGGTGCTGCGAGGGGCGGGGTACGCCGAGGCGGGGGTGAAGTGGCCCAACGACGTGCTGATCGAGGGGCGCAAGGTGGCCGGCATCCTCGTGGAGCGGGTCGAGTCGGCCGCGGGTCCGGTCGCCGTGCTCGGGGTCGGTCTCAACGTCTCGCTGACCGCCGAGGAGCTGCCGGTGCCGACCGGCACGTCGCTGGCGATCGTCGCGGGCGTCGAGCCGGACCGCACCGCGCTCCTGGTCGAGCTGCTCAGCTCGCTGCGCGAGGCGTACGACGCCTGGCAGGCGGGCGGCGCGGAGGCGAGCAGCCACCTGCGCTCGTCGTACGCCGCCGCCTGCGTGACCCTCGGCCAGGACGTGCGGGTGGCCATGCCGGACGGGACGGCGCTGCTCGGTCGCGCGAGCGGCATCGACGACGGTGGACGGCTGATCGTGGCCGGGCCGGAGGGGGAGCGCATCGTCGGTGCGGGCGACGTGGTGCACGTGCGGCCCCACGCCGGGCCCGCGGATCAGTGACATAATCCACCGGTGGCCATCTCGCGCAGTCTCCTCAACGAAGGAGAGTCTGTCGTCATCGACACCCGCACCCACGTCAAGGCGCTCCTCTGGCCGATGGTCGTGCTGGTCGCGCTGCTGGCTCTGGGCACCTACGGCGAGGTCTCGCTGGAGAGCCGGAACGCGCGGTGGGTGATCTGGGCGGTGCTGCTGGCCGTCATCGTGTGGTTCGTGGTGCGCCCGGCGCTGGTCTGGGCGACGGCCACCTACACGTTCACCGATCGACGGCTGATCACCCGCAGCGGCGTGATCGTGCGGCGCGGTCACGACATGCCCCTGGCTCGCGTCAGCGACATCGCCTACGAGTACGGTCCGATCGACCGGATGCTCGGCTGCGGGACGCTGGTGATCTCCGACGCGAGCACCCACGGGCAGATCAAGCTGCACGACATCCCCCGGGTCGAGGAGACCCAGCGGCGGATCAACGAGCTGATCCAGAAGGCCCACGGGCCCGGCGCGGGCCATGAGGGAGTCTGACGGACCGCCCGACCAGCCGGATCTCGAGCTGGCCATCCTCGGGCAGCCCCTGGTCTTCAACGCCGCCGAGGTCGCCGACCGCACCGGGGTGAGCATCGACGAGGCGCGGCGCCTGTGGCGCGCTCTGGGCTTCCCCGAGCACGGGCTGGAGACGGCCTTCACCGATGCCGACTCCGACGCGCTGACGATGCTGCTCAGCCTCGTGCGCGGCGGCCTGATCGACTTCGACACGGCGGTCAACCTGACCCGCGCGGTCGGCCAGACCATGGCGCGGCTGGCGGACTGGGAGGTCGCGACGCTGGTGCACCGCATCGAGGAGCTCGAGGCGGGCGACGAGGCGACCGGCAGCAGGACCGGCTCGGCGCTGCGCCTGATCGAGGAGATCCAGCAGCCGTTCGAGGAGCTGCTCGTCTATGTGTGGCGCCGCCACCTCGCCGCCGCGGTCGCGCGCGTGGAGGCGCTCGGCGCGAACGAGGAGGACCTCAACACCGTCCAGCTCACGGTCGGGTTCGCGGACATCGTCAGCTTCACGGCCCTGTCCAACCGGCTCTCGGAGGACCGGATCGGCGACCTGGTCGAGCTGTTCGAGTCGCGATGCGCGGACGTGGTGGCTGCTCAGCGGGGCCGCGTGATCAAGAGCATCGGCGACTCGGTGCTGTTCGTGAACGACGATCCGGTCGGTGCCTACGACACCGCCGAGGGCATCATCAACGTGATCGGGCGGGACAGCCGGATGCCCGACGTACGCGTCGGACTGGCCAGTGGCTCGGTCGTGATGCGTCTCGGGGACGTGTTCGGCCCCCCGGTCAACCTCGCCTCCCGCCTGACCGGGGTCGCGCGTCGCAACCGCATCATCATCGACCAGGCGACGGCCGAGCTGCTCCCCGAGACCGGTTTCGAGACCCGGCGGCTGCCGGCCCGCCCGGTGCGGGGCTTCGGCGTCGTCGAGCCCGTCGCCGTGCGTCGCGCCTGAGCGCCAGGGACCCGGGGCGGGATCAAGGCTGGGTAAATTTCGCCCGTTTGCCCGACACGCGGCCGGGAGCGTTCCTACCGTGGGGAGATGCTCGAGGTGCAGGACATCCGGCTCGATCCCGACACCCACCGGGTGTGGCGCGGTGACGACGAGGTCGTCTTGTCGCACAAGGAGTTCGAGCTCCTGCACCTGCTGATGGCTCGGGCGGGCACGATCGTCAGCCGCGAGGAGCTGATGCGCGAGGTCTGGCACACGACCTTCTGGACCTCGTCGAAGACCATCGACGTCCATCTGGGGTGGGTGCGGCGCAAGCTCGGGGACGACAGCCGGCACCCGAGGTTGATCACCACCATCCGTGGTCAGGGACTGCGCTTCGAGACCGAGGACCGCACCCTCTAGGCTTTGGGCGTGCCCGACCTCGCGCCCACTCTCGCCGTCATCGGCGGCGGTCAGCTGGCCCGGATGATGGCCGAGCCCGCGGCCGCGTTGGGCCTTCCGTTGCGGCTGCTCGCCGAGGCGGAGGGCGTCTCGGCCGCCCAGGTGATCCCGGACCACGTCGTGGGGGACTACCGGTCTCTCGACGTGCTGCGCTCGGTGACCGCCGGCTGCCCGGTCGTCACCTTCGACCACGAGCACGTGCCGACCGAGCACCTGCGGGCGCTGGCTGCCGACGGGGTCGCCGTCCGACCCGGTCCGGAGGCGCTCGTGCACGCGCAGGACAAGGCGGTGATGCGGTCCCGGCTCGCCGAGCTGGGGGTGCCATGTCCCCGCAACGCCGTCGTGACGAACGTCGGGGACGTCGAGACCTTCGGGTTCCCGTGCGTGCTCAAGACGACGCGCGGCGGCTACGACGGCAAGGGCGTGTGGTTCGTGAGGTCGGCCGACGACTGCGCCGATGCGTTCGCTGCGGCGGCCGCGGCGGGGGTGCAGGTCCTGGCGGAGGAGCTGGTCGACTTCCGCCGTGAGCTGTCCGCGCTGGTGGCCCGATCCCCGAGCGGCCAGGCTGCGGCGTACCCCGTCGTCGCCTCCACCCAGCGCGACGGCATCTGCCACGAGGTGATCGCGCCGGCTCCCGACCTCGATCCGGACCTCGCGGGCGAGGCGCAGGAGATCGGGCTGCGGATCGCCGGCGCGCTGGACGTCATCGGTGTGCTCGCGGTCGAGCTCTTCGAGACCCTCGACGGCCGGGTGCTGGTCAACGAGCTGGCGATGCGACCGCACAACACCGGGCACTGGACCCAGGACGGCGCGGTGACCTCCCAGTTCGAGAACCACCTGCGCGCGGTCCTGGACCTGCCGCTGGGGTCGCCGGCGCCGCGGGCGCGGTGGACCGTGATGGTGAACATCCTCGGCGGTCCGGACGCCTCGGTGGGTCGGCTCTACGACGGCTACCCGCATGCGCTCGCGCGCGACCCGCACCTGCGCGTGCACCTGTACGGCAAGGAGCTGCGGCCGGGCCGCAAGGTCGGGCACGTCAACGTGTACGGCGACGACCTCGACGACTGCCTCGAGCGCGCGCGGCACGCCGCCGCGTGGTTCCGCGGCGACCTGGGAAACGAGAGTGAGTAGTCCAATGAGCGCACGCGTCGGGATCGTGATGGGGTCGGACTCCGACTGGCCGGTGATGAAGGCGGCCGCCGAAGCGCTGGCCGAGTTCGACATCGCCTACGAGGCCGACGTGCAGTCGGCGCACCGGATGCCCGACGAGATGCTCGCCTACGGGCGCTCCGCGGTCTCGCGCGGACTCTCGGTGATCATCGCCGGGGCCGGTGGCGCTGCCCACCTGCCCGGGATGCTCGCCGCGGTCACACCGCTGCCCGTCATCGGCGTGCCGGTCCCGCTGAAGCACCTGGACGGGATGGACTCGCTGCTCTCGATCGTCCAGATGCCCGCCGGCATCCCGGTCGCAACGGTCGCCGTCGGTGGCGCGCGCAACGCCGGACTGCTCGCCGTCCGCATCCTCGCGGCCACGTCGCCCGACCTGCAGGAGAAGGTCGTCGACTTCCAGGCCTCGCTGCGCGACGCAGCCGCCGCCAAGGGTGAGGTGGTCCGCAGCGACACCGCTGGGCGCCGGATCGGCTTCTGACGGGCCTGGGCACGCTGTCGGCTGCCGTCCAGCGCCGGCTTCGCCTCGCCGTGAACACCCCAGCACCATCGACTGACTGCCACTCGTCCTGAACGTCGTCATCACCGGACTTGTTTGATCGGTGGGTGGCGGGGCACCCCGGCGCTGCGCTCCAGGGCGTCCCGGGCACGTCGGTGGCCCCGTCGGCCGTGGCCGGCGGGGTGGGGTCAGTGGAGATGTCGGTGGTGGGTGAAGCCGGTGGGGCTGGTCCACTCGATGGTGTGTTGGTCG
>JBAWHI010000342.1:0-2472 GCA_049593675.1 Nocardioides sp. | reverse complement strand
ACGACGTTCGACTTCGAGTCCGAGGCTGGTCCGACGGGCCCCGCCGGCGAGGATGGCGAAGATGGCGAAGATGGCCTCCCCGGCGGGGCCGGTGGCGCCGGCGGGGCCGGTGGGGATCAGCGCGGCCAGGCCGCGACCCAGTCCGCCCCTGCTGCGTTCGGCCATCGTCGTCTACCGCCCGTCCCGGTGCCGGGATGGCTCGTGCGCCGCACCCCGATCGGCGATCTCCCGGGCGGCGTCGACGTAGCTCATCGATCCGCGCGAGCCCGGGTCGTAGCCGAGCACGGTCTGGCCGAACCCGGGCGCCTCGGAGACCTTGACGCTGCGCGGGATGACCGTGCGCAGGCACGTCGGGCCGAAGTGCTCGCGGACCTCGTTGGACACCTGGTCGGCCAGCTTCGTGCGGCCGTCGTACATGGTGAGCAGGATGGTCGAGACCTCGAGCGAGGTGTTCAGGTGCGAGCGCACCAGGTCGATGTTGCTGAGCAGCTGCCCCAGCCCCTCCAGGGCGTAGTACTCGCACTGGATGGGGATGAGCACCTCGGCCGCGGCCACCAGGGCGTTGACCGTCAGCAGGCCCAGCGACGGCGGGCAGTCGATGAACACGTAGTCGACGTCGACCTCGTCGAGGGCGCGCTCGGACAGCGCCTGCTTCAGCCGGTTCTCGCGTGCCACCATCGTGACGAGCTCGATCTCGGCACCGGCCAGGTCGATGGTCGCCGGCACGCAGAAGAGGTTCGGCGAGGAGGTGCTCTGCGCGGCCGCCTCGGCCAGCCTGATCTCGCCCAGCAGGACCTCGTACACCGACGGGGTGCCCAGCCGGTGCTCGACGCCGAGCGCGGTGCTGGCGTTGCCCTGCGGGTCGAGGTCGATGACGAGCACCCGGACGCCGTGCATGGCCAGCGCGGCGGCGATGTTCACCGTGCTGGTGGTCTTGCCGACGCCGCCCTTCTGGTTGGCCACGGTCATGATCCGCCGGTGCCGGGGCCGGGGCATGGAGTGGCGGTCGGGGTGCAGCACCCGGGCCGCGCGTTCGGCTTCCTCGGCGATGGGCGTCCACCCCGGTGTTCCACGTGAAACATGGGACGCCTCGTGCTGGCTCACGTTGAACGTCACGCCTGCCCTCTCCTGCGTCGTGGGCCGGCGGGTCGACCGGACCCGCGAACCCTCTCGACGACGACGACTGTGCTGAGGGGTTCGACGATCCCGGCGCCGCAACGGACGATCCGCGGCTCGCCGCCGCCCGCACGCCGCACGGTCGCCGCGTCCCGCTCGACCTCGGCGGCCGCGCTGTCGCCCTTCAGCGCCAGCATCATCCCACCGGAACGCAGCAACGGGACACACCAACTCGCCAACCGGGCCAACGGAGCGACGGCTCGGGCGGTCACCACGTCGGCTCCCTCCCATCGTCGCCGGACTTCGGGTTCCTCGGCCCGACCCCGCTCCACCTCGACCGCCAGGCCCAGGTCCGCGATCACCTCGCGCAGCCAGTCGACGCGACGGGCCAGTGGTTCCAGGAGGACGACGTGCAGATCGGGTCGGGCGATCGCCAACGGTATCCCGGGCAGGCCCGCGCCCGAACCCACATCGATGATCCGGGCGCCGTCCGGCACGATCTCCGCGACCACGGCACAGTTGAGGACGTGGCGCTCCCACACCCGGGGCGCTTCCCGGGGTCCGATCAGCCCGCGCTCGACCCCGCTGGTGACCAGGTGCTCGGCGAAGCGCTGCGCAAGCGAACGCCGGACGCCGAAAACGGCGTCCGGCGTCGGTCCGGCCGGGGTGGCGGGGGCGGTGTCGTCAGGCACCGCGACGGAAGACGACGACCTGGCGCCGCGGCTCCTCGCCCTCGCTCTCGCTCTCGACGCCGCGCACGCGGGCGACCGCGTCGTGCACGACCTTGCGCTCGAACGGCGTCATCGGGCGCAGCCGCGCCGACTCACCCGAGGCGAGGACGTCCTTGGCGGTGCGGGTGCCCAGGTCGGTGAGCTCCTCGCGGCGGGCCTGGCGCCAGCCGGCGATGTCGAGCATCAGCCGGCTGCGGGTGCCCGACACCTGCTGAACGGCGAGCCGGGTGAGCTCCTGCAGCGCCTCCAGCACGGAGCCGCGCTCACCGACGAGCTTGTCCAGGTCCTCGCCGCCGTCGATGCTGACGATGGCCCGCCCGGCCTCCACGTCCAGGTCGATGTCGCCGTCGTAGTCGAGGACGTCGAGCAGGCGCTCGAGGTAGTCCCCGGCGATGTCACCTTCCTTGACCAGCTGGTCCTCGGTGCTCACCGCGGGCTTCTCGGTGGCGGGCCTGTCGGGCGCCGGCTTCTCGGACGCGGCTTTCTCGGACGCGGCCTTCTCGGTGCCCTCGTCCTGCGCGGTCTTCGGCACGATGCTCTCCTCTCCAAACGGTCGCGGCTCCGCCGGTCGCCCGGCCCGACCGCAGCGACCGCTCCCGGGGGGCGGCCGCGATGGCTCGTGGGG
>JBAWHI010000341.1:0-4121 GCA_049593675.1 Nocardioides sp. | reverse complement strand
ACCGAGCGCGGTCAGCAGGTCCGCCAGCTTGCCCGGGGTGCGGGGGTTGCCGCCGTCCTCGAGCACCGCCCGCACGATCCGGCCCTTGGTGGCCTTGTTGAAATGGCTGACCACCTGGCGCTCGCCCTTGACCTCGTGCAGGACTCGCACGGTCGCCACCCTCGGGGCCAGCGCCGTCGGCGTGCGCGGTTCGGCGCCGGACTCCAGCAGCGCGCGCACGATCCGGCCCTTGGTGGCCTTGTTGAAGTGGCTGACGACCTTGCGCTTGCCCTGGTGCTCGTGGAGCACGCGCACCGTCGCCGAGCGCACGCCGGCCGGGCGCCAGAAGCTGACGTAGGTGCCGCTGCGCAGGTCGACCAGCAGCCCCGTGCCGACCGTCTCGGTCACGACGGCGCCGAGGTGCTCGCGCCACACCCCGGCGACCGGGCCGAGGCCGGGCAGGGTGGTGTCGCCGGAGAGGCGGTACGGCGGGATCCGGTCGCTCGGGCGGACCAGCCCGAACACGCTCGAGGTGACGGCGACCCGTGCCGTCGCACGCCGCTTGGCGGCCGTCGACAGGGTCGCGACGTCGAGGGCGTCGTACAGGACGCCGGTGTAGACGTGGTCGGCCCGCTGGGTCGGCGCGATGCGCAGGGTGCGGTTGAGGGTGACCAGGTCGAGCTGGGTCGGGCCGAGCCCGAGCGTCTTCGCTGCGGCGTCCGGTGGACCGTCGCACAGCCGGGCGAGGGCGTCGAGGACCCGCTCCCGGGGAGCGGTGAGCTCGGGGAAGCCGAGACCGGCGAGGTCGAGCGGCTTGCCGCGCTTCGCGCCGGATTTGCCCTCGCTGGGCGGCAGCAGGATCAGCACCTGCCATATGGTGCCGGTATGCCGAGTCATCGCGTCGTCCGGGTCCGCTCCGTCAGTGACGGCGTCGCCGCCGACGCGCTGCGAGCCGGCATCGAGAAGATCCGCGAGGAGCTCGACGTGACGCCGGACTTCTCGCCCGACGTGCTGGCAGCGGCGGAGGCGGCCGCTGCGGCGCCGCGGCTTCCGGACCTGGACCGCACCGACCTGGCGATGATCACGATCGACCCGCCGGGCGCCCGCGACCTCGACCAGGCCCTGCACCTCGAGCGCGACGGTGACGGGTTCGTCGTGCACTACGCGATCGCGGACGTCGCGGCGTTCGTGCGCCCCGGCGACCCCGTCGACGTGGAGGCGAACCGTCGCGGGGAGACGCTCTACGGTGCCGACTCCAAGATCCCGCTGCACCCGCCGGTGCTGAGCGAGGAGGCCGCCTCGCTGCTGCCCGACCAGGTCCGCCCCGCACTGCTGTGGACGATCCGGCTGCGCGCCGACGGCGGGCGCACCGACGTCCACGTCGAGCGGGCACTCGTGCGCTCGCGCGCCCAGCTGACCTACGAGGAGGCGCAGCGGGCCATCGACGACGGGACCGCCGACGAGTCACTGGCGCTGCTGCGCGACGTCGGGGAGGCCCGGACCATGCGCGAGGCGGTGCGCGGCGGGGTCTCGCTGCCGCTGCCCGAGCAGGAGGTCGACGTCGAGGGGGAGGAGTGGCGCCTGGAGTTCCGCGAGGAGTTGCCGGTGGAGCGGTGGAACGCCCAGCTCTCCCTGCTCACCGGCTTCGCCGCCGCCGACCTGATGCTCTATGCCCGCATCGGGCTGCTGCGCACCCTGCCGACCGCCGACCCGCACGACGTGCAGCGGCTGCACCGGACCGCGCGCGCCCTCGGGATCGAGTGGCCGGCCGAGCAGCTCTACCCCGACTTCGTCCGATCGCTCGACCCGTCGATCCCGGCGCACGCCGCGATGGTGACGGCGAGCGCCCGGCTGCTGCGCGGGAGCGGCTACCTCGCCTTCGACGGCGAGACCCCGGGCGAGCCGCAGCATGCCGCGCTGGCGTCCGAATACGCCCACGTCACCGCACCGCTGCGGCGTCTCGGCGACCGCTACGCCGGCGAGGTGTGCCTGGCGCTCTGCGAGGGCACCGAGGTGCCCGACTGGGTGCGGGCTGCGCTCCCGGGCCTGCCGGGCGTCCTGCGCTCCTCGCGCGGGCGGGCGGGCACCTACGAGCGGGCGGTGCTCGACCTGGTCGAGGCCGGCGTGCTCCACGGCCGGGTGGGCGAGGAGTTCCCCGGCGTCGTCGTCGACGTGGACGAGAAGGACCCGCGCCGGGGCGTGGTGGTCATCCAGGACCCCGCGATCGAGGCCCGGGTGGTGTCCGGCAGCGAGCTGCCGCTCGGCACCGACGTGCGGGTCCGGCTGGCCTCGGCCGACGTGGCGACCCGCAAGGTCGAGTTCGAGCTCGTCAGCGGTTGAGCCACCACACGCCCGCGTTGAGGCACATCGCGAAGGCGACCCACAGTCCGTAGGGCACCATCAGCAGCGCCGCGGGCCGCGACCTCTGCGCGAACGCCGCGATCGTGACCACGATGACGACCAGCAGCACGACGATCTCGATCAGCGCGACGCCGTACCAGCCGGCGGCGAAGAACAGCGGCGTCCACAGGGCGTTGAGCACCAGCTGGACGGCGTACGGCGCCATCGACCGGTCCACGCCCACCTCGCGCCACACCAGCCAGCCGGCGAGCGCGATCATCACGTAGAGCACGGTCCACACCGGTCCGAAGAGCCATCCCGGCGGCGCGAAGGCGGGCTGCTCGAGGTTGTCGTAGGTCTCGCGGGAGCCGCTCGCGGCCAGGCCGCCCAGCACCGCGACGGCGATCACGGCAGCGGCATAGCCGAGGAGGGCGAGGACGCTCGGTGTCCCACGGCGGGAGTCGGTGAGGGTGCTCATGGACGTCGCGTACCCGGGCGACGGGGCGCTCACGCGTTCGGGCCCGCACGCGGAGGTGGTGATCCCGCTCTCCCTGCGGTCGGGGACGCGGCGGTCGGGGATGCGGCGGTCGGGGACGCGGCGGCCGTCGCGCTGCGCGCTACGACGTCTGGGCGGCGACGAACGCCTGGAGCGGTGACCCGGGTGCCTCCCACGCCTGGCGGAAGGCCGGGTGCAGCGGCAGGGCGCTGATCTCGGCCGCGCCCACCCAGGCGTGACCGTCGCTCTCCGCCCGGTCCCGCAGGTCCAGCGCCCGGCGCGGGACGCCGAGCACCGTCTCGTAGGTCCAGCCACCGCACGTCGCGACCGAGGAGCCGCGGACGTCGACGTCGGCAGCTCGCACGCCGAGCTCCTCGTGGGCCTCGCGCAGGGCGGCTTCGACGGCCGTCTCTCCGCGCTCCCGGGCACCACCGGGCACCGACCAGGTGCCGCCCTGGTGGGCCCAGCCCGCGCGCAGCTGGAGCAGCAGCCGGCCGCCGTCGGCGACCAGCAGTCCTGCGGCGCCGCGGGGTCCCCAGTGGAGGTGTCCGACGGTGCAGTGCGCCCAGCCCATGCAGTCAGTGTGCCGGGTCGATCCAGCGCGGCCAGGCCGTCCGGGCCGTCCGGCACCCGGCCGGAGGGCCGGTGGACCGCTCGTTCACTCGTGGGGGTCTGGTCTGCGGGCGAGGTACGCCGCCACGGCGTCGTCCACCTCGAGGTGGATCCCGTCGGCCGGGAGTCGTGAGGCGATCCGGCCCGACTCGAGCTCGTCGCGCAGCTCGGTGCGCACCCGGGCGAGCTCGAGGGTGACCTGGCGACGGTCGAGCTCGTCGAGGAGCTCGACCAGCATCTGGGCGCCGGTGGAGTCGATGTCGTGGACGGACTCCATGTCCAGCACGACGGTCGTCGCGGGGGACTGGTCGAGCAGGCCCAGCACCTCGTCGCGCAGGCCCGCGGCGTTGGCGAAGAAGATCGGGGCGTCGAAGCGGTAGAGCAGCAGCCCCGGCACCGTCTGCGCCGTGGGGTGGTCGGCGACGTCGCGATAGGTGTCGGTGCCCGGCAGCCGGCCGAGCACGGCGCTGTGCGGAGCGGCTGCACGCAGCACCATCATCAACAGGGACAGCGCGATCGCGACGACGATGCCGGTCAGCATGCCCAGTCCGAGCACGGCGGCGACGGTGAGGAGTGCCAACCAGAACTCGCTGCGCCGGTAGCGCCACAGCAGCCGGAGCTCGCCCAGGTCGAAGAGCCCGAACCCGGCCACGATGACGATCGCCGCCAGGGTCGCGGTGGGGAGGTAGTCGAA
>JBAWHI010000340.1:0-19025 GCA_049593675.1 Nocardioides sp. | reverse complement strand
GTCGCGCGGGGTACGCCGTTGCGCACCGCCTGGAGGCAGGCGGCCATCTTGGGGACCATCCCGGACGCCAGGGTCGGGAGGATCTCCTCCAGCGCCTCCGGGCTGATCTCGCCGATCACGTCCTCGGAGTTCGGCCAGTCCAGGAACAGGCCCTCGACGTCGGTGAGCACCAGCAGCTTCTCGGCCTCGAGCGCCACCGCCAGGGCCGCTGCCGCCGAGTCCGCGTTGACGTTGTGCACGAGGCCATCGACATCGGGAGCAACGCTCGAGACGACCGGGATCCGGCCGGCCTCGATCAGGTCGAGCACGGACTCGGGGCGCACGTGCGCGACCTCGCCCACCAGGCCCAGGTCGATCTCCTCACCGTCGATCACCTTGTTGGTGGGCTCGGCGGTGAACAGGCCGGCGTCCTCGCCCGAGCAGCCGACCGCGAGGGGACCGTGCTCGTTGATCAGGCCGACCAGCTCACGCTGCACCTGACCGACGAGGACCATCCGGACCACGTCCATCGCCTCGGGCGTGGTGACCCGCAGGCCGCCGCGGAACTCCGACTCGATGCCGAGCTTGTCGAGCATCATCGAGATCTGCGGGCCGCCGCCGTGGACGACGACCGGGCGGAAGCCGGCGAACCGGAGCCACGCGATGTCCTCGGCGAACGCCCGCTTGAGGGTGTCGTCGGTCATGGCGTTCCCGCCGTACTTCACCACGACGATCTTGCCGTGGTACTTCTTCAGCCACGGCAGCGCGGCCGCGAGGGTGCGGGCCTTCGCCGGGTCGGGCTTGCTCGGGTCGTGGAAGGTGTGCTCGATGCTCATCGGCTCGCTCATGAGGAGTAGGCGCTGTTCTCGTGGACGTAGGCGTGGGTGAGGTCGTTGGTCCAGACGGTCGCCCGCTCGGACCCGGCCTTGAGGTCGACGGTCACCGTGACCTCACGGGGCGTCAGGTCGACCGTCTCGGGGTCCGCGTGCGGGGTGGACTGCCGGCAGACCCACACGCCGTTCATCGCGACGTCGAGGTCGGCCGGATCGAAACGGGCGTTCGTCGTGCCGAGGCTCGCCAGGACCCGGCCCCAGTTGGGGTCGTTGCCGAACACGGCGGCCTTGAACAGGTTGGACCGAGCGACGCTGCGGCCGGCCTCGACCGCCTCGTCCTCGGTGGCGGCGTTCACAACGGTGATCGCGATCTCGTGCTCGGCGCCCTCGGCGTCCTGCAGCAGCTGCATCGCGAGATCGGTGCAGGCCTGGGTGAGGGCCGCGGTGAAGTCATCGGTCGTCGGCGTGATGCCGCTGGCGCCGCTGGCCAGCACCGTGACCGTGTCGTTGGTGGACATGCAGCCGTCGGAGTCGAGCCGGTCGAAGCTGACCCGGGTCGCCGCGCGCAGCGCGGTGTCGAGCTCGGCTGCGGGGACCACGGCATCGGTGGTGAGCACGACGAGCATCGTCGCGAGCTGCGGGGCGAGCATGCCGGCGCCCTTGGCCATGCCGCCGATCGACCAGCCTGCTCCCTCGACGACGACCTGCTTGCTCACCGAGTCGGTCGTCATGATCGCCTGGGCCGCGTCCTGTCCCCCGTCGGCGGCCAGGGCCTCGTGGGCGGCGGCCGCACCGGCGAGGACCTGGTCGCGGTCGTTGGTCAGCCCGATCAGCCCGGTCGAGCAGACCACGACGTCGCCGGCCCCGATCCCGAGCCGCTCGGCGACGGACTCGGCCACCGCGTGGGTGGTCTGGAAGCCCTCGGGCCCGGTGTAGCAGTTGGCGCCGCCGGAGTTGAGGAAGACCGCCCTGACGACGCCGTCCTTGACGACCTCCTGGCTCCACAGCACCGGGTTGGCCTTGCAGCGGTTGGCGGTGAAGACGCTGGCGGAGTCGAAGGTCGGCCCGTCGTTGACGACGAGCGCGATGTCCTTGGCGCCGGTGGACTTGAGGCCGGCCGGCACGCCGGCGGCCCGGAAGCCGCGGGGGCTGGTGATCGTCACGGGGCGATTCCTACGGTCGTCAGGCCCAGGCCCTCATCGAGGCCGAGCGCGAGGTTCATGCACTGGACGGCGGCGCCGCCGGTGCCCTTGGCCAGGTTGTCGACGGCACCCACGGCGACGAGTCGACCGGCGTCCTGGTCGACCGTGACCTGGAGGTGGACCGCGTTGGAGCCGGTCACCGACTTCGTCTGCGGCCACTGACTCGGCGGGAGCAGATGCACGAACGGCTCGTCGGCGTAGGCCTGGGCGTAGACGTCGTAGGCCTCGTCCGCAGTGACCTGGCCCGCGACGTTCGCGGTGCAGGTCGCCAGGATGCCGCGCGGCATCGGGACCAGCAGCGGGGTGAAGCTGACCCGGACGGAGTCGGAGGCGTCGCTCAGCAGCGCCGAGAGGTTCTGGGTGATCTCCGGCGTGTGCCGGTGCACCCCGCCGACGCCGTACGCGCTGGCGTTGCCCATGATCTCGCTGCCCAGCAGGTGCGGCTTGGCGGCCTTGCCGGCACCCGAGGTCCCGGAGGCGGCCACCACGGTGACGTCCGGCTCGACCAGGCCGGCGGCGACCGCCGGCGCCAGGCTGAGCGAGGAGACCGTCGGGTAGCAGCCGGGGACGGCGATCCGGGTCGCACCGGACAGCTGTGCGCGCTGGCCGGGGAGCTCCGGCAGACCGTAGGGCCAGGTGCCGGCGTGGTCACCGCCGTAGAACGCCTCCCAGGCGGCCGGGTCGGCCAACCGGAAGTCGGCACCGCAGTCGATGACGACGACGTCCGCGCCGAGCTGGGCGGCGATCGCGCCGGACTGGCCGTGTGGCAGTGCGAGGAAGACCACGTCGTGGCCGCGCAGGGTTTCGAGGGTGGTCTCCTCGAGCACCCTGTCGGCGAGAGGCACGAGGTGGGGTTGCAGGGCACCGAGCGGCTGGCCCGCGTTGGAGGCGCCGGTGAGGGCACCGATCTCGACCTCGGGATGTCCCAGAAGCAGGCGCAGGAGCTCACCCCCTGCGTATCCGCTCGCTCCGGCTACGGCGATCCTGATCGACATGTGCATGACTATACCGCGGCCCGCATATCTATGAAACCCGGGTGTCGATGCACCGCGGTCGGTCCGTCGTCACCGGGCCCGCGGCGACCAGCCGCCCGACCGCGTCCGTCGGCGCCTCAGCGCTGGACGGCCCCGGTCCGCTCGGCCGCGAGCGCGACCGCCGCATCGCGCGCCGCCGCCGTCTCCTCCTCCGTCAGGGTCCGGTCCGGCGCCCGGAAGCGCAGGGCGAAGGCCAGGGACGTGTGCCCCTCGCCCACCTGGTCCCCGGTGTAGACGTCGAAGAGCCGGATCGACTCGAGCAGGTCACCCGCGCCCTCGCGCAGCGCCGCCTCGACGTCGGCCGCCGTCACGTGGTCGGCGACCACCAGGGCGACGTCCTCCTTGGCCAGCGGGTAGGTCGAGAACACCGGACCGGGTGCGACGTCGCGGGCGTGGCGCATCAGCAGGTCGAGGTCGATCTCGACCGCCGAGCTGCGGGCGGGGAGCCCGAAGGCCTGGCACACCTTGGGGTGCAGCTCGCCGGCATGGCCCAGCTCGACCCCACCGACCAGGAACCGGGCGCACCGGCCCGGGTGCCACGGCGCGTGGGTGGCAGCACTCACGCCGACTTCCACACCGAGCTCGGTGGCGAGTCGACGGACCACGGCGATGGCGTCGGACCACCCCGCGTCCCGGCCCGCGCCCCACCAGCCGGCCCGCTCCCGCTCGCCGGCGAGCACGAGCCCGAGGTGCAGCGGCTGCTCCGGGATCGCCGCGAGGAGCGCCGCGAGCTCGTCGGAGGTCGGTCGCCGGTCGACACCGAAGATCGGTGCCGGGGTGCGATCGGTGCGGTAGGCGACCGCGCCGACCTCGAAGAGCGACACGGCGGTCGCCCCGCGGGCGAGGTTGCGCGCTCCGGCCTTGAGGAGACCAGGCAGCAGGGTCGTGGTGTAGGACGGCTCCTCGCTGGAGATCGGGTTCGCGAGCCGGACCGTCGACCGGCGGCGGTCGTCGTCAGGCAGGCCGAGCAGATCGAGGACCGCCTCCCCGACGAACGGGAAGCTGATGACCTCCACGCATCCCGCGCCGGCGAGGGTCCGGCCGACCCGGCGGCGCAGGCGCTGCTCCCTGCTGAGTCCGCGGCCGGTCGCCTCGCGCGGCAGCACGGACGGCACCTGGTCGTAGCCGACCACCCGGGCGATCTCCTCGACCAGGTCGAACGGGTCGGTGAGATCGGGTCGCCACGGCGGGGGCGTCGCCGCCAGGGTCGTGTCCTGCTTGTCCAGGGTGCAGCCGACAGCCTCGAGGTGCGCGACCGTGGTGGCGGCATCGATCGCCATCCCACTCACCTGCGCCGGCAGGTCGTAGGACATCGAGATCGCCTCGCGGGCCGGCGCGCTGCCGACGACCGTGACGCCCGGGTCGACCGTCCCGCCGCCGTACGTCGTGAGCAGCTCGACCACGCGGTCCGCTGCCGCGGCGGTGACGATCGGGTCGACGCCGCGCTCGTTGCGCTTGCCGGCCTCGGAGCTGATCTTGTGTCGCTTGCCGGTGCGGAACATCGAGGTCGCGTCCCAGTGGGCCGCCTCCACCAGGATGCTGGTCGTCGTCTCGGACATCTCGGTCGTCTGCCCGCCCATCACGCCACCGAGGCCGATGATGCCGGAGTCGTCGGTCACGACCAGGTCCTCGACCGAGAGTGCCCGGTCGGTCCCGTCGAGCGTGGTGAGTCGCTCCCCCTGGCGGGCGCGACGGACCCGGATGGCCCCCTGCACCTTGTCGGCGTCGTAGCCGTGGATCGGCCGACCGATCTCGAGCATCGCGTAGTTGGTCACGTCGACCGCCAGTGAGATCGGCCGCATCCCGGCCTGGCGCAGGCGCACCGCCATCCAGTCCGGGGTGGGCGCGGTCGGATCGAAGCCGGTGACCGTGCGGGCGACGAAGACCGGGCAGCCCGCGGGGTCGTCGATCTCGATCCGGTGTCCGCGGTCGTTCGGATCCGGGACCTCGCGGTCGGCCGGGTCGCGGAAGGGCGCGCCGTAGGCCAGGGCCGCCTCACGGGCCACGCCTCGCAGCGAGAGCGCGTAGGCACGATCGGGGTTGATCTCGAACTCGATGACCTCCTCGTCGAGACCGAGCACACCGAACGCGTCGTCGCCGGGCGCACCGGCGTCGGCCGGCAGCACGATGATCCCGTCGTGGTCCTCGCCCAGGCCCAGCTCACGGGCCGAGCAGATCATCCCGGCCGAGAGGTGGCCGTAGGTCTTGCGGGCGGAGATGCGGAAGTCGCCGGGCAGCACGCCGCCGGGGAGGATGACCACGACCAGGTCGCCGGGCGCGAAGTTGTGCGCACCGCAGACGATGCCCTGGGGCTCACCGGTCCCGTTCGCCGCACCCACGTCGACGGTGCACCAGTTGATCGTCTTGCCGTTCTTCTGCGGCTCGGGCTCCATCGTGAGCACCCGCCCGATGACGAGCGGACCACTGATCCCCGCGCCCGCCGACTCGATCGACTCGAGCTTGAGACCGAGCGCCGTGAGCCGGGCGGCGAGGTCCTCGGTGGTGGTGCCGACCGGGAGATCGACGTACTCGCGGATCCAGCTGACCGGGGCCAACATGTCAGATCTCCGTTCCGAATGCAGTGGTGAAGCGGACGTCGCCCTCGAAGAGCTCGCGCAGGTCCTCGATGCCGTGACGGAACATCAGCGTCCGGTCGATGCCCATGCCGAACGCGAATCCGGTGTAGCGCTCGGGGTCGACGCCACACGCGGTCAGGACGCGCGGGTTCACGACGCCGCAGCCGCCCCACTCGATCCACCCCTCCCCGCGGCAGGTCCGACAGGCGACGCCGTCGACGACCGCGCTCCCCCGGCACACGAAGCAGACCAGGTCGACCTCGGCGCTCGGCTCCGTGAACGGGAAGTACGACGGACGGAACCGCGTCGTGATGCCCGCACCGAACATCTGGGTGGCGAAGTGGTCCAGGGTGCCCTTGAGGTGGGCCATGGTGATGCCCTCGTCGACGGCCAGCCCCTCGACCTGGTGGAACATCGGGCTGTGGGTGGCGTCGAACTCGTCGGTGCGGAACACCCGCCCCGGGCAGACGACGTAGATCGGCGGGGTGCTCGTCAGCATCGTGCGGGCCTGGACCGGGGAGGTGTGCGTGCGCAGCACCAGGCGGTCCTCGGCCGGCTCGGTCCAGAACGTGTCCTGCATCGTGCGGGCCGGGTGGTCCGGGCCCAGGTTCAAGGCGTCGAAGTTGAGCCACTCGGCCTCGATGACCGGCCCCTCGGCGACCTCCCAGCCCATCGCGACGAAGATGTCGGCGATCAGGTCGGACCCGGTCGTCACGGGGTGTCGAGCTCCGACGGGCACCCGGTCGGTCGGCAGCGTGACGTCGACGGTCTCCTCGACCAGCATCCGCTCCTCGTGCTCGGCCTCCAGGACCTCGTGCCGCTGCGCGAGCGCCTGGTTGACCGCACCTCGGGCGCGACCGATCCGCTGGCCGGCCTCCTTGCGGGCCTGCGGCGGCAGCGCCCCGATCTCGCGGTTCGCGAGGGCCAGGGGCGAGCGGTCGCCGGTGTGGTCGATCCGCACCTGCTTGAGGGCGGCGAGGTCGACGGCACCTGCGATCGCGGCGAGCGCGGCATCGCGCGCTGCATCGACCTCCTCGGGCTTCAAGGCGGTGACCTCCACGGGGTCGTAGTCGGTGTTGGGGCCTGACACGGTGCTGAGTCTAGGAAGGACGCGCACCCCGAGGCGAACCGGTTGCCTTCCGTGGTCACCTGGAGGCCCGGGAGGCTCAAGCCGAAGCCGCCGGCAGGGTCACCTCGATGCGCGCTCCACCACTCGCGGCCTCACCGATGGTGGTGCTTCCCCCGTGCGCCTCGACCAGACCGTGGACGAGGTAGAGCCCCAACCCGGAGCCGCCACTGCTGCCGGACTTCCAGAACTTGGTGAAGACACGCCTGCGCAGCTCCGGGGCGATGCCCTCGCCGTCGTCCTCGACGACCAGCCGCAGGCCGGCGCCCCGATCCTCCGGTCCGAGCGGCGCCAGCGTCAGCAGGACCGTCCCCTCGCCGTGCCGGACACCGTTCTCGACCAGGTTCGTGACCACCTGGACGAACTTGTCGGGGTCGACGGTGACGTCGGGGACCACGCCGGCCACCTCGATCACGATCGAGCGGCTCGTGCTCGCGCCGACCGAGTCCACCACCCGGCGCACGAGGACCTCCGGCTCCACGGGACGCGGGTGCAGCTGGAGCCGGCCGGTGTCGATCCGGGCGACGTCGAGGAGCTCGGCGATCAGCCGGCTGAGCCGGTCGGCGTCGGCGCTGACGGTGGTGAGCATCAGCTTCTTCTGATCGTCGTTGAGCTTGTCCCACCGGTTGAGCAGCGCCTGCACGAACCCCTTCACACCGGTCAACGGCGAGCGGAGCTCGTGGGCCACGGTCGCCACCAGGTCCGAGCGCTCCCGGTCCAGCCGTGCGCGGCCCCGCGCGGAGCGGATGCTGATCGCGACCTGCTCGACCGGGCGGTCCAGGGCGCGGCGGTGGATGCGGGCGACGACGAGCACCTCGGAGCCGTCGGGCAGCAGCCACGGCTGCTCCGGGACGCCGGTCCGGGTCGCGAGGCCGCCGTAGGGGCAGTTCGCCGAGGTCCAGTCGCGGCCCTCGTGATCTTGGAGGGCGAGCACCTCGCCGAGCGGAAGCCCGACGGCGTCGCGGACTCCCAGGAGGCGCGCTGCTGCCCGGTTGATGGCGGTGACCCGACCATCCGCACCGGCCACGACGGCACCGTCGGCGAGTGCGTCGAGGGCCTCCACGCCGCTCAGCCTACTGGCGCCGCTGGACCGTGGCGGAGGCGTAGAGACACAGGGCAGCGGCGGTGGAGAGGTTCAGGCTCTCGGCGCGGCCATGGATCGGGATCCGCACGCGGTGGTCGGCGAGGCCGGCCAGCTCGGGCGGCAGGCCCCAAGCCTCGTTGCCGAAGAGCCAGGCGGTGGGCGCTGCGAGCAGGTCGTCCGCGTGGTCGAGGTCGACCTCTCCCGCGCCGTCGGCGGCGAGCACCTGCAGCCCCGCCCCCTGGGCGGCGCGGACGGCGGCAGCGGGGTCGGGCTCGACCGCGATCGGCAGGTGGAACAGGCTGCCGACGCTGGCACGGACCGCCTTGGGGTTGTAGGCGTCGACCGAGTGCCCGGCGAAGACGACGCCACCGGCACCCGCGGCGTCCGCGCAGCGGATCACCGTCCCGGCGTTGCCCGGGTCCCGGACGTCGGCACAGATCGCGACCAGCCGCGTGTCGTCGACGACGTGCTCGACGGGCCGGTCGAGGAAGCGGCACACGCCGACCACGCCGGCCGGCGTCACCGAGTCGCTGAGCGAGGCCAGCGCCCGGTCGTCCACGACGGTCCAGCTCGGCGCCGCAGCTGCCAGCTCGGCGTACTGATCGGTCGCGGCCTCGGTCGCGAACACCTCGACGACGCACCCGGGGACCTCGAGGGCTCCCGCGAGGGCCTTCGGGCCGTCGGCAAGGAAGAGCCGCCGCTCGGATCGCTCCGAGCGGCGGCTGAGCTTCCTGGTCTCCTTGACGCGGGTGTTGCCCGCCGTCAGCGGAGTGTTCAGGCCGAGACCTTGGGCGCGTTGACGTCCTCGGGCAGGGCGGCCTTGGCGGTCTCCACGAGCGCGTTGAACGCGGCGACGTCGTTGACGGCCAGGTCGGCGAGGATCTTGCGGTCGACCTCGACACCGGCCAGGTTCAGGCCCTGGATGAACCGGTTGTAGGTCAGGCCCTGCGCGCGCGCTGCGGCGTTGATGCGCTGGATCCACAGGCGACGGAAGTTGCCCTTGTTCTTGCGGCGGTCGTTGTAGCTGTAGACCAGGGAGTGGGTGACCTGCTCCTTGGCCTTGCGGTAGAGCCGCGAGCGCTGGCCGCGGTAGCCGCTGGCGCGATCGAGGACGACCCGGCGCTTCTTCTGGGCGTTTACCGCCCGCTTGACGCGTGCCACTGTCTAACTCCTTGTTGCTGAAATTCGGGTTCCGGGGTCTCGACAGGCTCGACGGCCTCGACCACCGGTTGGGTGCGGGCGAGGGTCAGAGACCCAGCATCTTCTTCGCGCGGGGGACATCGGCCTTGGCGACCTCGGTGGTGCCGCTCATGCGCCGGGTGACCTTGGAGGGCTTCTTCTCCAGGTTGTGGCGCTTGCCGGCCTTCTCCCGCAGGATCTTGCCGGACCCGGTCACCCGGAAGCGCTTGCTCGCACCGGAGTGCGTCTTGTTCTTCGGCATCTGTCTCTCTCTTCTCGTCCTGCTGTCGTCACCGCATCCGGGCGTCTCGACCACCACAGTGGTCGCGACCGGTCCGGACCGGTGTGGTCTCAGGCCTCGATCTCAGGATCGAGGTTCTCGGAGCGGCCACGCTCCTTCTTCTGGGCCACGGGGCCGGCCGCGTGGGCGGCGTCGCGCTCGGCGCGCTCCTCCGCCACGACCGCAGCGCGCTCGGCGGCCCGCGACTCCTTCTCGGCCAGCATGTCGACCTTGGCGTCCGCCTTCTTCTTGTGCGGACCGAGCACCATGGTCATGTTGCGGCCATCCTGCTTGGGCGCCGACTCGACGAACCCCAGGTCGGTCACGTCCTCGGCGAGCTTCTGCAGCAGCCGGAAGCCCAGCTCGGGGCGGTGCTGCTCACGGCCACGGAACATGATCGTGATCTTGACCTTGTCCCCGGCCCGCAGGAAGCGCACCACGTGACCCTTCTTGGTCTCGTAGTCGTGCTTGTCGATCTTCGGACGAAGCTTCATCTCCTTGATGACGACGTTCGTCTGGTTCCGACGTGCCTCACGGGCCTTCTGGGCGTTCTCGTACTTGAACTTGCCGTAGTCCATGAGCTTGCAGACAGGCGGCTTGCCCTGCGGCGCGATCTCGACGAGATCGAGGTCGGCCTCCTGGGCAAGCTTGAGAGCCTGGTCCGTCGGCACGATGCCCACGGTCTCCCCGTTGGGTCCAACGAGACGGACCTCGGGAACCCGGATCCGATCGTTGATTCGCAGCTCGGTGCTGATGTGTCCTCCTGGTGGCAATGTGGCCGGACTCCCCCGCAGATCCGGCACCCCCGAGGGCCCGGAAACAACAAAAGGCTTCCGCTGTCAGCAAGCGGAAGCCAGTCCGACGCCACCCATCGCGGGCACGCCACCGAAGGCTGCCTGCCTCCTCACGTACGGATACGTGCTGAGGCCGAGGCCTTCAGGACCGGACCCGACGACCTGTGCTGCGCTGGTGCTGCAACGGCGGCCGGTGCGGGTGGGAGGCGATCGTGCAAGCCTCCGCTTGTGGATCTGCTCCGCCACGGGTGCGACGGAACTGATCGGTCAACGCCTGATCGTAGCCGACGATTCCCCGTCGGACCGAATCCAGGCGGGCCGGTCCCCCACCTGGGCGACACGCCACCCGTCCGCCAGCCGCCCCAGGTCGTCGCCCTCGACGACGAAGCGCACCGGCCCGGCGACGTCGACGACCAGGGCCGCCGCGCCCTCCTGGAGCGCCGACCGGGCGGCGAGCTCGGTCGCCACCGGCACCGGCCGCGCCTGCGGGTTCCAGGACGCGAGCGGCTCCGTGCCGGTGAAGGCCAGCAGCGCGAGCCGCCCGTCGGAGCCCTGCAGGAGCACGGTGGCCATGTCGCTGGTCTTGTCGTGGGCCAGGCCGGCCGCGTCGACCTCGACCTCGCCGAGCACGGCGACGACCGGCACCAGAAGACGCGACTGCGCGAGCACGGCCAGCGCCTCGGCATACGACGCCGCTCCGGTCTCCCACGCGGTCAGGATCGACGTGAGCGGCGCCGGCGCGGATCCGTCATCACCGGCGAAGCCGGGATCCGGGACGTCGCGCTTCTCCCCGGGCTCGATCACCCGACCATCATCCCGGGGCGCCGGGCGGTCGCCAACTTCGCGCCGTATGGGACGCTTGAGGGGTGGATGACGCAGCCTGGGCAGCACTGACGCTCAGCCTGAGCGTGCTCGGGGGGATCTGGACCTGGTTCTCCTTCCGCCGACGCGGTCTCGTCTCGGGGATGCGGGCGCTGGGGTTCACGATGCTCCCGCTCGCGGCCTACCTGACCCAGACCCTCCAGATGTTCACCGAGATCGGCAACGCCGTGGCCGACTGGGCCGCTCACCTGGTGTTCAGCCCGGTCGTGTGGCTCGGGGTCGTGATCGGCGGGGTCGGGATCACCCTCGTCGTGGCCTCCGGCATGCTGCGCACCCGCCAGCTCGCCCGGGCCTCCACCGACGGCGCATCGCCCGCCCTGAGCCCTCCGGCGAAGCGCGGGGCGCCCGCCATCGACACCGACCCCGAGATGGCCGAGATCGAGGCCCTCCTGCGCAAGAGAGGCATCAGTTGAGCTCGAGCACCCCCGTGGACCGCAACCGGCTGTGGTCCCGACTGAACGAGGCTGTCGCCACGCAGGTCGCGAAGCAGGGAGGGCCGCTGTCGACCCCGGTGTTCGTGGTCGACCTCGACGCGTTCGACGCGAACGCCACCGACCTGGTGCGCCGGGCGGCGGGCAAGCCGATCCGGGTCGCGTCGAAGTCGCTGCGGGTGCCGGCACTCATCGAGCGCGCCCTGGCCCGCGACGGCTTCGCCGGCGTGCTCGGCTACTCGCTGCGCGAGGCGCTGTGGCTGCACGAACAGGGTCTGTGCGACGACATCGTCATCGCCTACCCGACGGTGGACCGCGGCGCGCTCGCCGCCCTCGTGGCCTCCCCGTCGGCGGCAGCCGCGATCACCCTGATGATCGACGACGTCGCCCACCTCGACGTCGTCGACTCCGTCCGGTCCTCCCCGGCCGTGCCCGTGCGGATCGCCATCGACATCGACGCGGGTCTCAAGGTCGCCGGCCAGCACGTGGGGCCCAAGCGATCACCGGTGCACGACGCGTCGGCGGCGCTGAGGCTGGCCCGTGAGGTGACCTCGCGACCCGGCTTCGCGCTGGTCGGCGCGATGACCTACGAGGGACAGGTCGCCGGACTCCAGGACGCGGTCCCGACCGCCCGGGCCCGCTCCACGATCCTGCGCCGGCTCAAGGCCCTCTCGATCCCTCAGCTGGCGGTGCGCCGCCGCGAGATCGCCGACGCCCTGGCCACGGTGACCGACCTGGAGTTCTGGAACGGCGGCGGCTCGGGGTCGGTCGAGTCCACCGTCGCCGACCCGGTGGTCACCGAGGTCGCAGCCGGCTCGGGTCTGCTCGTCCCGACCCTCTTCGACCACTACCGCTCCTTCACGCCTCGGCCCGCGTCGTACTTCGCGCTGCCCGTGACACGCAAGCCCACGCCCGAGATGGCGACGGTGCACGGCGGCGGCATGGCGGCCTCCGGCGCCGCCGGGGCCGACCGGCTGCCGACGCCGTGGGCACCGGCCGGACTGCAGCTGACCGGGCTCGAGGGCGCCGGCGAGGTGCAGACCCCGCTGACCGGACCGGCTGCGGCGAAGCTCGAGATCGGCGACCTGGTGTGGTTCCGGCACGCCAAGTCGGGCGAGGTCTTCGAGCACGCGCCCACCGTGCACCTGCTCGCGGGCGACGAGATCGTCGACTCGGTGCCGACCTATCGCGGATGTGGACAGTCGTTCTGACGCTCAGCGCGTCCTCGCGCTGACGCTCTCGCGACCCCCGACGCTGGGCGACGGCCGACTGATCTGCGTCGACGGACCGTCGGGGTCGGGCAAGTCCACGCTGGCGCAGGCGCTGGCCGCGCTGTCGGAGACCGCCACCGTGGTGCACATGGACGACCTGTTCGAGGGCTGGTCCGGCCTGCCGAGCATCGACGCCCAGCTCACCGGTCTCCTGCGCCCGATGGCCGACGGCGGGCCCGGCAGCTACCGGCGCTACGACTGGGAGCGCGCGGCGTACGCCGAGACCGTGTCGGTGCCACCGACGCCGCTGCTGGTGCTCGAGGGCGTCGGGTCCGGCTCCGTCACCGTCGCCGACCTGACGACGGTGCTGGTGTGGATCGAGGCGCCCCCCGACATCCGGATGGCGCGCGGCATCGAGCGCGACGGCGACGCGTTCGCGCCGCACTGGGAGGCCTGGGCGCGCGCCGAGGACGACCACTTCTCCCGCCACCGCACGCGCGAGCGCGCCGACCTGACGCTCGTTTCGTAGCCGCGGGGGTGGACGGGTCAGCGAGGATGCCGCTCGGCCCCCTAGGCTCGCGCCATGCTTGCGCCCAGTGGAGACCAGTACGAGATCTCGGGGGGCGGCTACCGCGCTGTCGTGACGGAGGGTGGCGCGGCGCTCCGGGTCCTGGAGCACCGGGGTCGGGGCCTGATCGACGGGTTCGGCGAGGACGAGGTCGCGAGCGGCGGGCGCGGGCAGCTGCTGATGCCCTGGCCGAACCGGATCGGGGACGGCACCTACTCCTTCGGCGGGCGCGAGCACCGACTTCCCCTGACCGAGCCCGACCTCCGCAACGCCTCGCACGGGCTGGCCCGGTGGGTCGCGTGGAGCCTCGAGGAGCACACCGACCACTCGGTGTCGCTCACCTATCGCCTGATGGCCCAGAGCGGCTATCCCTGGACCCTGGACCTGCGGGTCGTCTACGACCTCTCCGCCGACGGGCTGACCGTCACGCAGTCGGCGACCAACCTGGCCGACGCCCCCGCGCCGTACGCGAGCGGCGCGCATCCCTACCTCGCCCTGGGGGCGGGGCCGATCGACGGCTGGGAGCTGACGCTCCCGGCGGACACCCGCAGCATCGTCGACGAGCGGCTGCTGCCGGTGGGACGCGAGGACGTGTCCGGGACGGCCTACGACTTCCGGATCGCCCGCCCGGTCAAGGAGGTGGGCTTCAACGACGCGTTCACCGACCTGGCGCGCGATGCCGACGAGACGGCGACCGTCGTGCTGACCGACCCGGCCACCGGCGAGGGCGTGGCGCTCTGGGTCGACGGACAGCACCCCTGGCTGCAGGTCTTCAGCGCCGACGACGCGCCCGGCACCGCCCGCCGCTCGCTCGCGGTCGAGCCGATGACCGCCCAGGCCGATGCCTTCCGCTCCGGCGAGGATCTCGTGACGCTGGCCCCGGCCGGCGAGGACAACGACGAGTTCTCCGCGACGTGGGGCATCCGGTCGCTCGACTGAGCTAGGACGACTGCTGCTCCACCACGGACCGCAGCTCGCGGGCGGACCGGCGCGCGCGGCTGCCGTCGGACCCCTGGATCCCCATCGCGGCGACCGTCGACCCGTCGGAGAGGTCGAGGGTGGCCCACGGCGCTCCCGGCGGCAGGTGGACGGAGACCACCTCGGCGTAGTCGTACTCCCGGCGCCGGTAGCCGTTGACGACCACGAGCCGGTCGCTCCGGGCGACCACTCGCGACCGCATCAGCGCGTAGCCGAGGAGGCCGCCGAGCAGGCCGATGGCCAGCACGGTGCCGCGCTGGAGCCACGAGAACCGCTGCTGGGTCTCGGCGTCGAAACCGAGCCACGCGAGCACCACGATGAGCGCGAGACCGAGGCCCAGGACGAGGCCGGCCATCCGCACACCGAAGGGGCGCCAGGTGTGCGGGAGCGCCACCGGGTCAGAGTCGGCAGGCATGGATGTCGGTGAGCAGGATGCCGCGGGCGCCGATGTCGAAGAGCTCGTCCATCAGCCGTTGGGCCCCGGCGCGCGGGACCATCGCCCGCACGGCGGACCAGCCGTCTCGATGCAGCGGGGCGACGGTCGGGCTCTCGATGCCCGGCGTGAGCCGGACCGCGTCCGCGACCCGGTCGGTGGGGATGTCGTAGTCCATCATCACGTAGCTGCGCGCCACCAGGACGCCCTCGACCCGGCGCTTGAACACCTCGAAGCCGTCGGGGACGGCACCCGTGCGGGTCACCAGCACCGCCTCGGAGTCGAGGATGGTCTCGCCGAACGTCTCCAGCCCGGCCTGGCGCAGCGTGCTGCCGGTCTCGACGACGTCGGCGATCACATCGGCCACGCCGAGCCGGATGCTCGTCTCGACCGCACCGTCGAGCCGGGTGACGGTGGCATCGATGCCACGCTCCTCCAAGAAGGCACGGACGACGCCGACGTACGACGTGGCGATCCGTAGTCCGGCGAGCTGGGTGAGGTCGGTGTAGACGCCCTGCGGTCCGGCGAAGCGGAACCTGCTGCGGCCGAACCCGAGGCCCATCACCTCCTCCGCCTTCGCTCCGGAGTCGCGAAGCAGGTCGCGCCCGGTGATGCCGACGTCGAGCGTGCCCTCGCCGACGTAGAGCGCGATGTCGCGCGGGCGCAGGTAGAAGAACTCGACGCCGTTCTCGGCGTCGGTGAGCGTCAGCTGCTTGGAGTCCTCGCGCTGCCGGTAGCCGGCCTCGCGCAGGATCTCGGAGGCCGACTGGGACAGCGAGCCCTTGTTGGGGACCGCGATGCGGAGCAGTGCCATGGGGTTCCTCTTACAGGTGTGCGTAGACGTCGTCGAGCTCGATGCCGGTCGCCAGCATCAGGACCTGGGCGTGGTACAGCAGCTGGCTGATCTCCTCCGCCGCCCGGTCGCTGCCCTCGTGCTCGGCGGCCATCCAGGACTCGGCGGCCTCCTCGACCAGCTTCTTCCCGATGGCATGGACGCCGGCGTCGAGCTGCTGCACGGTGCCGGATCCCTCGGGGCGGGACCGGGCCTTCTCGCTCAGCTCGGCCCAGAGCTCGTCGAACGTCTTCACGGTCGACCAGCCTACGGCGTGGGTCCGGCCACGCTGCGCAGGGTCCGGGCGGTGAGCAGAGCGGCGGACGTGGCCTCGTAGCCCTTGTCCTCCTTCGATCCCTCCAGCCCGGCCCGATCCCGTGCCTGCTCGTCGTCGTCGCAGGTGAGGACGCCGAAACCGACGGCCACGGTGTGGTCCAACGCGACCCGGCCGAGGCCGTCGGTGGCGGCGCTGCAGACGTAGTCGAAGTGGGGGGTGCCGCCCCGCACCACGACACCGAGCGCGACGACGGCCTCGTAGCCCTGCCCGGCCAAGGCGCTGGCGACCACCGGCAGCTCGAACGTGCCGGGGACCCGTACGGTGCGAGCGCCGACCACGTGGAAGTCGCGCAGCGCTCGCTGCGCGCCGGCGAGCAGCCCGTCCATCACCTCGGTGTGCCAGCTGGCCGCGACGACGGCGACCGTGAGGTCGCCGACGTCGAAGGTCTCGGTGGCAGGGGCGCCGTGTCCGGCCATGTCAGGCTCCGTCCTTCACGTGGGTGGCGGTGTCGAGGTCCGGGAGGTCGTGGCCCATCCGGTCCCGCTTGGTGAGCAGGTAGGCGATGTTGTGGTCGTTGGGATGCGGCGTGAGCGGCACCCGGGCGGCGACGTGCACGCCGAAGTCCTCGAGGTTCTCGACCTTGTCCGGGTTGTTGGTCATCAGCCGCACGCTGGTCACGCCGAGGTCGCGCAGCACCTGGGTCGCCGTGCCGTAGTGGCGAGCGTCGGCAGGCAGCCCGAGATCGAGGTTGGCATCGACCGTGTCCCGGCCGCCGTCCTGGAGCTGGTAGGCCTGCAGCTTGGCCACCAGGCCGATGCCACGACCCTCGTGGCCGCGCAGGTAGACCACGACGCCGCGGCCCTCGGCGGCGATCCGTTCGAGCGCCTCGTCCAGCTGCGGTCCGCAGTCACACCGGCTGCTGCCGAACACGTCCCCGGTCAGACACTCCGAGTGCACGCGCGTCAGCACCGGCTCGTCGCCGGAGATGTCGCCGTGGACGAGGGCGATGTGCTCGGAGCCGTCGACGGTGATCCGGTAGCCGTACGCCGTGAAGTCGCCGGCCCTGGTCGGCAATCGGGTCTCGGCGACCCGCTCGACGAGGTTCTCGTGACGGCGGCGGTAGCGGACCAGGTCGTCGATCGAGATCATCGCGAGGTCGTGCTCGTCGGCGAACGCACGAAGCTCTGCGGCGCGCTTCATGGTGCCGTCGTCGTTGACCACCTCGACCAGGACGCCCGCCGGGGTGAGACCGGCCAGGGTGGCCAGATCGACCGCCGCCTCGGTGTGGCCGCGGCGCACCAGGACACCGCCCTCGCGGTAGCGCAGCGGGAACACGTGCCCGGGCCGGGTGATCTCCCACGGCTCGGTCGCGGAGTCCGCCAGCACCCGGGCGGTGTGGGCCCGGTCCGCGGCGGAGATGCCGGTGCTGACGCCGTCGCGGGCGTCGACCGAGATCGTGTACGCCGTGCGGAGCTTGTCCTTGTTGTGCGGGGTCATCAGCGGGATCTCGAGACGGTCGAGCATCTGCGCCGGCATCGGGACGCAGATCACGCCGCTGCTGTAGCGGATCGTGAACGCCATCAGCTCGGGCGTGGCCTTGCTCGCGGCGAAGATGAGGTCGCCCTCGTTCTCCCGGGTCTCGTCGTCGACGACGACGACCGCCTTGCCCGCGGCGATGTCCGCGATCGCGCGCTCGATGCTGTCGAGGTGGATCGGCGCCTGCTCGCTCATGATGCTGCTCCTTGCTGGGGTGCCCCCTGATGGGGGCCGGGGTTCTGGAACGGCAGCAGCCGCTCGACGTACTTCGCGATCACGTCGACCTCGAGGTTGACCCGGTCACCGGGCTGTCGGGTGCCGAGCGTGGTCCGCGCCAGGGTCTCGGGGATCAGGCTGACGGTGAAGCGGTCGCTCTCCGCCGCGACGACGGTCAGGCTGACGCCGTCGACGGTGATCGAGCCCTTGTCGACGAGGTAGCGGGCCAGGGTGCCCCGGTCGTCGGCCGCCGGGAGGCCGATCTCCACCAGCTCCCAGTGCTCGCTGGGAGCTCGGCGCACCACCGTGCCGACGCCGTCCACGTGGCCCTGCACGATGTGGCCGCCGAGCCGCGTGTGGGCGGTCACGGCGCGCTCCAGGTTCACCCGGTCCCCCGGACCCACGCCGGCCAGGCTGGTCTTGTCCAGGGTCTCCTGCATGACGTCGGCGGTCCAGGTGTCGTCGGTGCGGGTGGTGATGGTCAGGCAGCAGCCGTTGACGGCGATCGAGTCGCCCAGGGCCGCGTCGGCGAGCACCGCTTCCGCGTGGATGGTGAGGCGGATGGCGTCCCCCTGGTCCACGACCGCTGCGACGGTGCCCAGCTCCTCGATGATTCCGGTGAACATTCAGGTCTCCGTTCGGGTGACGGGGTTTCGAGACGGTTGCTGCGCAACCTCCTCAACCACCGCGGGCGTTCGGGTGACGGGGTTTCGAGACGGTTGCTGCGCAACCTCCTCAACCACCGCGGGCGTCAGGGTCAGGCGCACATTCGGCTCCTCGCCGTCGCCGTGCCCCTCGGGCACGTCGAGCACGGTGATGTCGGTGACACGGGGACGCAACGCGTCGGCGATGGTGGAGATTCCGAGGTCGGCCACGGCGCTGCGTCCGGCGCCGAGCAGCATCGGCGCGACGTAGACGACGATCTCGTCGACGAGACCGGCGCGGAGGAAGGCCGCGGCGAGCGTCGGTCCGCCCTCGAGGAAGACGTGCTGGCGGTCGCGGCCGTGCAGCTCGGCGAGCGCGAGGTGGGGGTCGCGGGTCCGCAGGTGGAGGCTCTGGATGTCGCCCTCCGCCGACGTAGCGAAGACGCGGCGATCGGGATCGAGGTCGCGCTCCCCCATCACGACGCGCAGCGGCTGCCGGTCCAGCGGCCGATCCTGCGCGTCTCGAACGGTGAGCAGCGGGTCGTCGACGGCCACCGTGTTCGTGCCGACCAGCATCGCGTCGCACTCGGCGCGGAGCCGGTGGGTGTCGAGCCGGGCTGCTCGCGAGCTGACCCAGCGGCTGGTGCCGTCGGCGGCGGCGCTGCGGCCGTCGAGCGTGGTGGCGAACTTCCAGGTGACGAACGGCCGCCCACGCGTCAGCGCGAACGTCCAGAAGCGGTTCAGCCGCTCCGACTCCGCAGCCATCAGCCCCGACTCGACGTCGATGCCGGCCGCGCGCAGGGTGTCGGCCCCGCCGGCCGCGGCCGGGTTCGGGTCGACCTGGGCGAACACCACCCGACGCACGCAGGCCGCGACCAGCGCCTCGGCGCACGGGCCGGTGTGGCCGTGGTGGTTGCACGGCTCCAGGGT
>JBAWHI010000339.1:0-4490 GCA_049593675.1 Nocardioides sp. | reverse complement strand
GCCCGCGACCTGGCGCTGGTACCGGACGCCGAGCTGGTCGCGGTCGGCTCGCGCCGCCCGGAGAGCGCCGAGGCCTTCGCCGCCGAGCACGGAGGGGCGGACGTCACGGCGTACGGCAGCTATGAGGAGCTGGCGGCGGCACCCGACGTCGACGTGCTCTACATCGCGACACCGCACGCGCTCCATCTCGACAACGCGCGGCTCGCGTTCGAGGCCGGCAAGCACGTGCTGTGCGAGAAGCCGCTCACCCTCGACACCGCCGAGGCCACGGAGATGGTCCGGCTGGCCGGCGAGCACGACCGGTTCCTCATGGAGGCCATGTGGACCGCCTGCCATCCCGCGATCCTCGCGCTGCGCGAGCGGCTGCGCTCCGGCGACCTCGGGGTGCCCCGGCACCTGCACGCCGAGCTCGGCTTCCGCGTCGACGCGCCCGCCGACGACCGGATGCTCGACCCGTCCCTCGGCGCCTCGGCGCTCCTCGACATGGGGATCTACCCGCTGACCTTCGCCCAGCTGATGCTCGGCGAGCCCGAGGAGCTGCGGGCGAGCGCCGACCTGGCCCGCGGCATCGACCTCGACGTCGCCATGGTCGGCCGGTACGCCGGCGGGGCGCTCGCCACCCTGACCGCCTCGATGACGTCGTGGTCGTCGCGCTCGGCCGCGATCGCCACCGACCGGGGCCGGATCGACGTCGACGACTTCCACCACCCGTCGCGGATGACCTTCACCGCCTACACCGACGGGGGCTCCAACGACACCGTCGACCTGGGCCGGCCGGTCCCGATCGAGGTGCGCGAGCCGGTCATCGGCCGCGGCTACGGCAACGAGATCGCCGAGGTCGGCCGCTGCCTCGAGGCTGGCCTGCGGGAGAGCCCGCTGGTGCCGCACGCGCAGACCCTGTCGCTGCTGCGCCAGATGGACGACGTACGCAGCCAGGTAGGCGTCGCCTTCCCGAGCTAGCTGCGGGTTCGCGCGGCCGTCCCGGGCCAGCGGAGGACGACTTCCGGCTCAGGCCGCCCCGTCCACAGCATTCTCAAATCGGAACGTTACAACCCGGAAACTCCACCGGAGTTCGTTCGACACCGAACGACCATAGAACTGCGACTCGAACCATCATCCCCCGATGAAAGAGTCCTTCATGTCTGTTCGTCCCTCCAGGTCACGCGCGGCGCGCGTCGCCGCCGTCCCGCTCGCCGCAGCGGTCGGTCTCAGCGTCCTCGCGGTCAGTCCGCAAGCGCATGCGATCACCACGGTCACCACCAGCAACGGCGCCAGCATCAACATCAACGACGCCCGCCGACCCGGGCTCGACACCGGCTCGATCCGGAGCGTCTCGGGCTCCAAGCTCGAGGGGTTCGGCAACGTGTTCGTCCACGTCGACACCGCCGAGGGCGACGAGCCGCGGATGAACGACCAGATGATGCGCGGGTTCGGCCTGACCGCCGCCGCGACCGGGGCCTACCACTCGACGAGGTCGGTCCGCCTGGCCGACGTCCTGATGACCCGCAAGGTCCAGGTCAGCGCGGACACCAACACCACGAGCTTCTTCGACACCTTCACCAACACCTCGACCGAGCCGGTGACCCTCGAGGTCTCGTTCGGCGGCTCGCTCGGCTCGGGGCTGACCGACAGCGGCAGCGCCAACAAGGCGACCGTCAGCGACTCCAGCTCCGGCGACGCCGTCATCGACGTGGAGGACACCTGGATCGCGGCGACGACTCCCGGCAACACCCGCCCGACCGGCGTCGTCGTCGGCGACGGGGTCGACGCCCTCGCCGACCAGCAGTCCAACCCGTTCACGACCGACTACGTGCCGACCGGCAGCCGCTCCAACGACCTCGGGTTCGTCCGTGAGCTGACCGTGGAGCCCGGCGCCACCGAGTCGCTGGCCCAGTACGTCGTGGTCGGCGAGGTGAGCGACACCACCGAGATCGCCACCGACACCGACGCGCTGGCGTCTGCGCCCGACTTCTCCCACCTCACCATCGACGAGATCTGCACCCTGCAGAACTGGGACATCTCGAGCTACGACGAGGCGTGTGTCGGCGCCGACCCGATCCAGCTGCCCGAGGCGGACCCGGAGGTCGTGCACACCACCGACGTCGCGTACGACGTCTCCGGCAAGACCATCGCCGACCTGCAGGCCGACCTGGTCGCGGGCGAGGTGACGGCGGTGCAGATCACCAAGGCCTACCTCGACCGCATCGAGGCCTACGACACCGGCTCGATGGGCTTCCACTCCTTCATCACCGTCGCCCAGAACGCCGTCGCCCAGGCGATGGCGGCCGACGAGGCCCGCGCCGCGGGCGCGACGGGCGACCTGCTCGGCATCCCGATCGCGGTGAAGGACATCTACGACACCAAGGACATGCCCACCACGGGCGGCACCCTGGCCCTGAAGGACTGGGAGCCGGGCGCCGACGCGTGGCAGGTCGCCAAGCTGCGCGAGGCCGGCGCCATCATCATCGGCAAGGCCAACCTCTCGGAGTTCGCGAACTCCGGCTCCTGGAGCGAGAGCGGGTTCATGCAGACCTGGAACGCGCTCTACCCCTCCAAGACCTCGTTCGGCTCCAGCGGCGGCTCGGCCACCGTCGTCGGCGCCGACCTGGCCGCCGCCGCGATGGGGACGCAGACCGGGGTCTCGCTCTACGCCCCCTCCACCGGCGCCAGCCTGACGACGTTCCGCGGCACCGACGGGCTGACCAGCACCAACGGCGTGATGCCGCTGACCTGGGCCACCGACTACGCCGGTCCGATGGCGAAGTCGGTCACCGACGTCGCGTCGATCCTCGACGCGACCGCGACCCGCACCACCGGCAACAACCCCGACGACCTGCTCACCAGCCGGGTCGACAACAGCCTGCGCCCCACGGAGTGGAAGTCCGCCCTGACGACCGACGCCCTCGAGGGCAAGGTCATCGGCTACCGGCCCGACTCCTTCGAGTCGAGCTCGGTCATCGACGACGACGCCGGCGCTCGCGTGCTGGCCCAGACGAAGGCCGCGATCGAGGCTGCCGGTGGGACGCTCATCCCGCTGGCGGACGGGTCGCCGAGCTCGCCGAGCTCGCCGCCGAGCTCGGAGTACCCGACGTCGGGCAACGCCGGGGCTGAGGGCTGGGAGCGCTACATCGAGGAGGAGCGTCCCGCGACCTTCCCGATGACGACCAAGGAGCTCAAGGAGAACGAGGCGAACCTGCCCTACAACGTCTCGTCCAACTACAGCTCGCTGCCGATGGACGACACCAGCGTCGAGAACCTGCTGGCTCGTCGGGACGCCTACAAGGTGAACGCCGAGACCTGGATGGACACCGCCTTCGGGGAGACCCCAGAGACGATCACCCCGGTCGACGCCGTCATCTACCCCGGCTTCCTCACCAGTGTCGGCAACAACGACGCCAGCTCGGCGATCTTCAGCGCCGACCGCTCCTCCGGCGTCATCACCCAGAGCGTCGGCCTGCCGACCGCGATCCTGCCGATCGGCCAGAACGCCGAGGGTCAGTCCAACAACGTCCAGATCGTCGGACGCCCCTGGGCCGACACCGAGGTGCTGGGCATGGGCTACACCCTGGAGCAGCAGACCCAGGCGGCGATGCAGACCACGTTCGCCCCGGCGCTGGAGTGGAGCGGGCCGGCCGAGTCGGTCACCGGCCTGAGCCTGGCCAGCACGGCGACGACGTACGGCAAGCCCACCACCGCGACCGTCACGGTGGCGGCCGACCCGGCAGCCACGGGGACGGTGTCCGTCGAGGTCGCCGGCCGCACCGCATCGGGCTCGCTGGTCGACGGCGAGACCACGGTGACGCTGCCGGCGGCGGTCCCGGTCGGCACCCACCTGGTCACGGCCACGTACGCCGGCTCGTCGACGGTCGCAGGCAGCGTCGCGACCGCGACGCTCAAGGTGACCAAGGCGTCCGGGAGCGTGCAGCTGAAGCTCCCGAAGTCGACGGTCAAGACCAACCAGAAGGCGAAGCTGAAGATCACGGTCGGCGCCCCGTCCACGGTCCTGGTCTACGACGGCAGCACGATCATCAAGTCCACGAAGGTCAGTGGATCCAAGAAGATCAAGCTGCCGAAGCTCTCCCAGGGCAAGCACAAGATCAAGGCCTACGCCGTCGCGGGCAGCGCGTACGCCGCGGCCTGGAGCAAGACGGTCAAGCTGAAGGTGAAGAAGAAGTAGCACCTCGTTCCACCACCGACGCCGCGGGCCCCGGGTCCGCGGCGTCGGTGCGTCCGGACCCGCAGACGTGTCGTCACCGGGCCCCAGGCGTGGCGAGCGACCCCAGCGGGAACCGGTCGGCCGTGCATCCCGTCGTCGCGGTCCCCGTCATGTCCACCGTCATGTCCACCATGCGAGGAACGAAACGGCTCGCGGACGATCCGGTCCTCCCGACAGTCGTGGTCGGGCCGACACGGCCCTTCGCCCTCGGTCTAGGCTGAGCGTCGTGGCGAAACCAGGCTCGGCAGACCTCGTCATCGTGGCGAACAGACTT
>JBAWHI010000338.1:0-1935 GCA_049593675.1 Nocardioides sp. | reverse complement strand
GCGGGTGCACCGCGTCATCTGGTTCACCGTCTGGTCGTCGCTGGCGGGTACGGCGTTCGCGGTGCTGCTCGGGGTGCCGGCCGCCCACCTGCTGCACCGGCGTCGCTTCCCGGGCCGCGGGGTGCTGCGGGCCGCGCTGCTGGTGCCGTTCGTGCTCCCGACCGTGGTCGTCGGTGTCGCCTTCCGTGAGCTGATCGGCGAGGCCGGCCCGCTGGGCTTCCTCGGCTTCGACGGCTCCGCAGGCGCGATCGTCGCGGGCCTGGTGTTCTTCAACGTGGCGGTCGTGATCCGTGCCGTCGGCGCTGCCTGGGAGTCCCTCGACCCGCGACCGGCGGAGGCCGCCGCTGCGCTCGGTGCCGGTCCGGCTCACGTCTTCCGCACGGTGACGCTACCGGCTCTGCGACCCGCGATCGTGTCGGCCGCGAGCGTGGTGTTCCTGTTCTGCGCGACCGCGTTCGGCGTGGTGCTGACACTCGGTGGCCTGCGCTACTCCTCGGTCGAGACCGAGATCTACCTGCTCACCACGAACCTGCTCGACCTGCAGGCCGCCGCGGCGCTCTCGATCGTGCAGCTGCTCGCGATCACGGCGATGCTGGTGGTCACCAGCCGGCTGCGCGCCACGCCCGACCCGAGCCTGGCCCGCACCACCGCGCGGGCGCCGCGGGTGGGCCGCGGCGACTGGCCCGGCCTGGTGGCGGTCGGGCTGGTCGTCGTGCTGGTCGGCCTGCCCATCGCCGCGTTGGTGGCCGGCTCGCTCCAGGTCGGCGAGGGCTGGGGCACCGCCAACTACCGCGCGCTCACGACCGAGGGGTCGCGCCAGGCGTTGCTCGTGCCGGTGACGACCGCGCTGGTGACCTCGCTGCGCACCGCGGTCGACGCGACCTGGATGTCGCTCTCGCTGGGCCTGATGATCGCCGTCATCGTGACCCGGCGGTCGCGCTCGCGCGCCGAGCGGCGCACCCGTGGTCTGCTCGACGCCCTGTTCATGCTGCCGCTCGGGGTGTCCGCGGTGACCCTCGGCTTCGGCTTCCTCATCACCCTCGACGAGCCGCCGCTGGACTTCCGGGACTCCGCACTGCTGGTGCCGATCGCCCAGGCCCTGGTGGCGCTCCCGCTCGTGGTCCGGACCATCGCGCCCGTGCTCGGCGGGGTGGACGACCGCCAGCGGCAGGCCGCCGCCTCGCTCGGCGCCGGGCCGCTGCGCACCTTCCTGAGCGTCGACCTCCCCACCCTGTGGAAGCCGCTGCTGGCCGCCGCCGGCTTCGCGTTCGCGGTCTCCCTGGGCGAGTTCGGCGCGACGTCGTTCCTCGCCCGCGACGACAACCCGACGATGCCGATCGTGATCTTCCACCTCATCGGCCACCCAGGTGCGATGAACTACGGCATGGCCCTCGCCGCCTCCGTCGTCCTCGCCGGCACCACCGCCGTGGTGATGCTCGCCGTCGAGCGGCTCCGTGTCCCGTCGGTGGGGTCCTTCTGATGGAGGTGAGCGGATGCTGAGCCTCGAGCACGTCACCGTGGCCTACGACGGCGTGCCGGCCGTCGTCGACGCGTCGCTGTCCCTCGAGGACGGCCGCGTGCTCGCCGTGCTCGGACCCAGCGGCTCGGGCAAGTCGACCCTGCTGCGTGCGATCGCCGGGCTCGAGCCCGTCGCCTCCGGCCGGATCGGCTGGGACGGCGACGACCTGGCCGGCGTCCCCACCCACAAGCGGGGGTTCGCGCTGATGTTCCAGGACGGGCAGCTCTTCGGGCACCTGACCGTCGCCCGCAACATCGGCTATGCGCTGCGGCTGCGCCGCACCCCGCGCGCCGCCGAGCGGGTGCGGGAGCTGCTCGCGCTCGTCGGGCTCGAGGGGTACGCCGACCGGCTGCCCGCCACCCTCTCCGGGGGAGAGCGGCAGCGCGTCGCCCTCGCCCGGTCCCTCGCGGTGCAGC